>NZ_JANQDA010000010.1:0-57775 GCF_024723655.1 Campylobacter sp. RM5063
CCCAAAAAGATAATTTCCCGCCACATCAGCAGGAAAAAACACTCCAACAAAAAGCACATATACAGGAAGTCTTGCGCCACAACTCATAAAATTAATAATAAAAAGAGTTAATAGTCTATCTTTTTTATTTTTTAAAGTTCTTGTAGCCATAAATGCAGGTACTGAACAGCCAAAACCCGTGATTAAAGGGATAAAACTTTTACCATGTAAGCCAAATTTGTATAAAATTCCATCTAATAAAAATGCAACCCTAGCCATATATCCAGTTGTTTCAAGCAAGGCTATACCAAAAAATAAAATCATAATATTTGGTAAAAAAGTTATAACCGCACCAACCCCACCTAAAACACCATCAGCTAAGGCTGAAGCGATAAATTCATTGCTAATATTATTTTTTACCATATCACCTAAATTAGCAAAAAACATTTCTATATAATCCATAGGGATTTGACCTAAAGTAAAGGTTAGTTGAAATAAAGCCCACATAAAAAACAAAAATATAGGAATTCCTAAAAATTTATTAATTAAAATAGAATCTATTTCTTTAGTATGATTTTTATACTTAACACTCTTGCTTAAAACCTTAACACATATACCATTTGCAAAAGCAATCAGCTCTTCTTTAAAAATACTTTCCATATCTTTGCTATGATATACCATGTAAATTTTTTCTAAAGCTTCATCAAGTATTTTTCTCAAAGCATGCGAAATGACTATATTAGCTTCATTTTTAAGCAAAGCTATCGCTAAATCTTTTGTAGAAAAATCTAAATAAGTAATTTCATTTTGATTTAAAAATTCACTTATTTTTGCAAGTTCTTCTTCTATAATATCACTATAAACACGCTCTTTAGCTTCAAATTTAGCTTCATGGGTTGAAATGATTAAATCCAAAAGTGCATTTAGATTTTCTTTAGTTTTAGCGCACACGCCAAGACAAGGTGTATTTAGAAGTTGAGATAAAATTTTAAAATCTATACTAAAACCTTCATTTTTAGCTTCATCTTGCATATTTAAAGCCATAATCATTTTGATTTTAGCTTCTATTAAAGATGCGCTTAAAATCAAATTACGCTCTAAATTTGTAGAATCAAGCACATTTACTACAAGATCAAAATTACCCTTTTTTAAAAAATCTTTTGTAATTTTTTCTTCTTCGCTATAACCATCTAATGCATAAGTTCCTGGTAAATCTATAAATTTAAACTCATAATTTTTATAAATTAATCTAGCCTCAGCCTTTTCAACCGTAACACCGCTAAAATTTCCAACTTTCATATTAGCTTTGCATAGTGCGTTAATTAATAAACTTTTACCAACATTTGGCTGACCTACTAAAGCAACGATGATTTCTTTCATTAAAACTCTTTTGAAATTTGTATTATTTTTGCTTCACTTGAGCGTAAAATCACGCAAGTTGTATCAAGTTCTACCATAATAGTAGAATTTGCTATAGAAGAACGAATTTTTTTAACTTTTTTGTTTTTTGCAAAACCAAAACTAAAAAGTCTTGCTTGGAGTTGTTTATCTGCTTCAAAGCCTACTATAAAGGCTTCTTCATTGTCTTTTAATGTATCTAAAGTCATGTTTTTCCTTACAAAAACCAAGATAAGACATTATATAAAAAATTCAATTATTTATTTTTTAAAATAATAAGCAATCTCAAAAAATGAGATTGCTAGAAATCAAAATCATTTAGATTTTCTAAATTTTGAAGCTTTTTGACTAATTCCTCAGCCTTTTCTAAAGAAAGTGCTATGCTAGCATTAGAAAGAAATTTATCTTTTAATTCATCAAAACTTAAAGGATTATCAAAATTTCCTTTATTTATAAACACATCTTTTTTAATTACTCTTCCATCATTTAAAACAGCTTCTAAATGTCCTGGAAAGTATTTAGGGAAACCGCTAGATTTTTTCTTCTCATAGCTAATTTTTTTAGCAAATTCTATTAGTTCAGCTCTATTTAAATTTTCATAAGATTTTAAAGTAATTTTGCCATCAAAAAACGCTAAAGCCATTAAAAAAGGCATGGAAAATTTGGCCGCATAAGCACTTTGTGGAGTGTATTTTGCTTCTATTGGATCACAGATAAATGAAATTGGCACTTCATCTACAAAGCAATGCAAACTTTTGATATCTTGTGCTTTTAAGCCATCATTTCTTAAACTCATAGCACAATCAATAAGCCCATGTGCAAAATGACAACTTGGATAAGGTTTTAACGAAACTTGCATTACTTGCCAAATTTCATTCAACCCCTTACAAAGTTCATTTTTATCACATTCATCTTCTAAGCCAAAAGTTCTAAAGACATTATCCCTTCCTTCAAATATACTCAAAGGACCGCTCATATTAGCTTTTGCGCAATTTGCTACTAAAATTCCATTTTTCAAAGCATTAGCTATGTGTAAAACTTTAGAATTAGATCCATTAGATAAAAACTCATTTACCCCACTTGCAAAACTTCCTGCTAAACCTAATGCATTGATGATTTGTTCTTTGTTTAAACCAAGTAAAACACAACTTGCAGCCACACTACCAAAAATTCCTGCTATAGCTGTAGTATGAAAGCCACGCTTATGAAAACTTCCTTTGCTTGCTATACCCACTCTAGCAGCAATTTCCCAACCAACAATAAAGGCTTTTAAAACTTTCTTTCCATCTTTACTTACGCTAAATCCATAAGTTAAACAAAGTGGAGTTAAAATAGCACTAGCGTGCAAAATAGCTTCAGTATGAGTATCATCAAAATCAAGGGCATGCGCTGCAATAGCATTTACCATCGCAGCATAAATTACATCAAGCTTTTTACCCCCACTCCAAATTTTTTCACTAGGATTTACACTTAAAGCTTCAAAAGCCTTAGTTGCATTTAAAACACAAGCTTCATTTTTAGCAGCTAGGGCTGTTCCTAGTGCATCAAGCATAAGCTCTTTTGCTCTTTGCTTTACTTCACTAGGGATAGCTTCATAGTCTAAATTTACGATAAATTCGGCTAGTTTTTCACTTAAATACATTTTTTCCTACTTTAGAATTGGTGCATTAGCGATTTTTTCTAAGAACTCATCAACTAATTTTGGTGCATAACCTACATAAGTTGTAGCATCCATTAAAACATCAATGTCTTTTTCACTTAAAACCTTACTTACACGCTCATCTTCAAGTAAAACAACTTTAAAAGTTTTATGATTTTCTATACCTCTCATAGCATTTTCATAAACAATTTCATGTGCATGTTGCTTACCATAATGATCACTCAAAGCAAACATCACGCGTTCTGCCAATACAAAGCCATTAAGCGTATCAAGATTTTTTAACATTTTGTCTTTTTTAACTTCTAAATCATCAAAGACAAATTTCATATTTGCTAATACCACTGAAAGCATTAAAAATGCTTCTGGTAAAAGCTTCCATTCCATTTTCCAAACTTGACCATCTCTTTCATGCTCATGTCTTTCTATATCGCTTAAAATTGCAATATTAGCTCTTAGGGCATTACTTACAGTCACTGCGTTTTCACTTACTGCGGGATTTCTTTTATGAGGCATAGTAGAACTTCCTACTTGACCTTTTCCAAAAGGTTCAGCAATTTCATCGATTTCATTATGAGCTAAGATTAAAAGTTGATGTGCAATTTTGTTAAAGGTTGCGTTGATATTACCTAAAACATAACCAAGCTCAATAAAACGATCTCTTGCTGGCTGCCATGAGATGTCAGGAACTTCTAAACCTAAGCTTTCTAAAGTAAGTTTTTCTACTTCATTAGCCTTGTCACTTAAGCTTGCTTTAGTTCCCACTGCACCTACGATTAATCCTACATATAATCTTTTTTCAAGTTCGATAATTCTTTCATAGTGACGATTAAGCTCACTTAGCCAAATTGCAACTTTGTGTCCAAAAGTTATAGGTAAAGCTTGTAAAGCTAAGGTTCTTCCCATCATTGCAGTGTTCTTATGCTCTTTTGCGATTTTTGCTAAATTTTTAGCTATATCTTTTAAATCTTGTTTGATTAAAGCCATAGCTTCTTTAAATTGTAAAACTATGCCTGTGTCAATGATATCTTGTGTTGTTACACCAAAATGCACATATTCGCCAAGACCATTTTCGCAAGCTTTTTCCAAACCTCTAACAGTAGGCACTAAAGGGTGTTTAGTCTTTTTAAACTCAGCAAAAATAAAATCCATATCCATAAATTTATAATGCGCTTTTTTAGCTATTTCTGTAGCTGCCTCATTAGGGATAATGCCAAGTTTTGCTTGAGCTTTTGCTAGGGCAGCTTCTACATCAAGCCATTTTTGAATCCTATTTTCCTCGCTAAAAATAGCTCTCATTGCAGGAGTGCTCCAAGAATCTTGAAGCAACCTCATATCAAATACACTCACACCCATGTTTTATCCTTTAAAATTTATTTTTTCAAATGATTGTTTTAAGTCAGCAATCAAATCCTTACTATCTTCAAGACCTATATGAAATCTCACAAAAGGCCCTCTAGCACTCCAATCTGTTGCTGTTCTTGGCGGAGTAGTAACAGTAGCTAAACTCTCATATCCACCCCAGCTTGCACCGATTGAAAAATACTCTAAATTATCTACAAATTTAACGGCTTGTTCTTTAGAAATGCCATCTGCAAATTCAATTGTTACCATACCATTAGCGCCTTTATGATCACGCATAAAAACTTCATGGTTTGGATGAGTTTTTAATTTTGGATAAAAAATTGTTTTAACTTCTTTTCTACTTTGTAAAAACTCTACTACCTCATCTGCACTTTTTTCATGAGCCCTCATTCTTACATCTAAAGTTCTCATACCACGAAGCACTAAATAAGCATCATCAGGACTTGTAGTAAATCCTAAAGCTTCTGGTAATTTGTCAAAATTTTTCCATTCTTTTTCATTAATCACTACTATACCCATAGTAACATCTGAATGCCCGCTTAAGTACTTAGTCGCTGCAATTACTGAAATATCCACTCCAAGCTCAAGCGGGTTTAAAAAATACCCACTTGAATAAGTATTATCAATCGCTACTGGTATGTTATGTTTGTGTGCAATTTCACAAAGTTTTGGTAAGTCTATGATTTCATAAAGTATAGAACCTGGACTTTCACAAAGGATTAATTTTGTGTTTGGTTTGATTTTTTCCTCTACATCAGAAGCATCAGCTTTTAAAAAGTCAATTTCTACACCCATTTTAGTTAAAAATAAATCACAAATTGTTCTAACAGGTCCATAAATAGCATCAGTGATTAAAAAATGAGCATCTTTACTAGCATAATTTAAAAGCACCATAGCTAATGCTGCAAGCCCTGTTGGGAAAAGTTGTGCTCTATAACCACCCTCAAGCTCACAAATAAGTTTTTCAAGTTCAAAATTTGTAGCTGTTCCTCTAGCACCATAACTCAAAACACGCTCATTTTTTCTTAGCTCGCGGTATTTTTGCCAAGTAGCATGATCTTTAAAAAGTATGGTTGATGCACGCATTAAGGTTGGATTAACTGATCTTGCTTCAGCGCTTTGATCGCCTCTTCCTAGGTGGATTAATTTAGTTTTATTATTCATTTTAAGTCCTTTTTTACAAATAAACATAAGTCATAATCACATTAACAATAGCAGCTACAAGCATAGGAATAGCTGTTCTTTTTACAACTTGTAATGGATTTACTTTAGCCATAGCTGAAATTGCCAAAATAGCTGGTGCAATAGGTGAAACACATCTACCAAAACCTGTCATGATTTGGATAGGTGCTATCATAGTTATAGTTTCAACTCCAAAAGATTTTGCTATATTTGGAATGAGTGGTGCAAAAGAAAAAAATGCTGCATTTCCTGAACCCATTAAAAATGCGCACACAGCAAGTAAAATAGAAACTGCTATGATGATAGCAAGCACTCCAAAACCTGCATCTTTTGCAAAGTCTATTAAAGTATCTACAAAACCAACCGATAAAAGGCCACTTGCAAAAACTTGGCCACAAACGATCAAAGAAACTGTGATTACAAACAAATGGCCCATACCTTTGAAAAATACCATGATAGAATTTAAAGTATCAATTAAACTTTTATAACGAATGATTTCAAAAATAATTGCTATAAAAGTTGAAATCATCATAGCAACCGGTACATTCATTCTAATTGCAGTAGATGAAGCTGCTTTAACTTCTTCCATGGTAGTAAATCCCATTAACACCATAATGCTATCTAAAACACTACTAAAGCCCAAAATTAACACTAAAGGTATAATAGGTAAAATCGCATAAATTCTAGGTGGCTTTTTAAGCTCTTCACTTTTGCCATCATGTTCTGCTAATTCTTTTTCAACATCATCACGGTTAAATGTGAAATTTTCTTTTTTATCAAAATATTTTGAGCAAAAATAAATCGCAATACCCACTGCTATGATAATAGGCACAGTTGTAGGAAGCTGATAATGCACAAAATATACCGCAGGATCAATTTCAGCTGTTTTTGCAGCTAAAATTACATTACCACTTCCTGGGCCATGGTCAATGTATTGACAAATAGCAATAATCGAAAGCGCAGAAAGCTTAGAAACACCTGAACGCACTAAAATAGGGTACATTGTAACCATAAGCAAAAGTGCTAAACCTGCATGTGAAGGTATAAAAAGCACTAAAAACTGAATCACAAAATATGAAACCAACAATAAAACATAAGGTGATTTCACAGCTTTTAAAGGTCTTTCAAATACTTTAAATAAAGCATAACTTGCACCTACATGATCCATATAAGCAGAAAATCCTGCTATACACATTAAAGTAAGTCCAAGACCTGCTAGAGTACTTGACATTTTAGTATTTACTACTTGAAAAATATCAAAAAGACCTAAATGTAAAGATTGTTTTTCATTAATAATTGGAGAAAGTCCAAAAATTCCTGCTAAAGCTAACAAGAATAAACCACTTAAAAGCAACGCCATGTGGGCGTTGATTTTTTTATAGAGCATAAAAACAAGTAAAAATACAGAACATCCCGCAAAAAATAAACCCAACATGCTCTATCCTTTATGAGCAATAACCTCTATCTCCACTTTTGCTCCTTTAGGAAGATCTTTTACCGCAAAAGCACTTCTTGCAGGATATGGAGCTGCGAAAAATTCAGAATAAACCTCATTGAAAGCCAAAAAATCATCAATATTTGCCAAAAAGCAAGTCGTTTTAACTACATTATTAAAATAAAGATTATTTTCTTCTAATATAGCCTTGATATTTAACAATGATTGTCTTGTTTGTTCTTTTACATCTTCACTTTCTATGTTTCCACTTTGTGGATTAATAGGAAGTTGTCCTGAAATAAATAACAAACCATTAGCTTCTCTATAAGCTGAATATGGTCCTATAGCCTTTGGATAATTTGCCATGTATACTCCTTGTGTTTAAATAAAATCATAATATAATATTATCATCATAATAATAAATTGTCAATATTTTTTTATCATAATAATAATTTTTTTTATTGTTGTAAATATTAACAACTTTGATGAAAATATTTTGTAAAATAACAAAAAACAACAAAAAGGTCTAGATCATGGATGAACAACAAAAAGAATTATTTATCAAACTCACTCAATTTTTAGGGCAAGTTCTTGGAGATCAGTATGAAATAGTTTTTCATGTGATTTCACCTGAGGGTTCATATATAGCAGCCATTGCAAATAATCATATTAGCGGAAGGACAATCAATTCTCCATTAACCTCTTTTGCGAGTGAGCTTGTACAAGAAAAAGAGTATTTAAATAAAGATTTTTTATGTGATTACAAAGCAAAGGTTGGAAAGTCTAAGATCGTTACTGGATCAACCTTTTTTATAAAAAACCAAAATAAAATTGTAGGAATTTTATGTATAAATCACGACACCACAGAACTTAGAAATGCTATTAGTAAAATCATAGAACTAGAAAAAATTAATGATTTTAGTGATTTATTAGATATTCACAATCAAAACAACGTAAATTTACACAATGTGAGTAATATAGAAACACTTAGTCATTCTATAGAAGATATTCTAGCTGAAAACATAGACTTAAAATATTTAAATTCAGGATATAGCTTAAGCACTGAACAAAAAGATGAGATTATTAAAAAGCTTCATTCAAAGGGAATTTTTAATATAAAAGGAAGTATACCTATAGTTGCTAAGTCACTTAATATATCAGAACCTAGCGTCTATAGATATTTGCAAAAATTTAAAAATAGCCTTTAATAGCTAAAAAACTATTTGCGATATAAAATAAGCACTCACAACAGCACCAATGATTAAAGCAAAACCTGGTCTTAAATAAGAGTGATTGATCACAAATTTTCCTATTTTTGTTGTGCCTGTTCTATCAAAAGCCACACAAGCTATTTGATTAGCTCCTGGAACTATAAAATCTCCACTCACGCAAGGATAAAGCACGATAAGAATTTGAGGAGGAATTCCCAAACTCACACCCAAGGGCATCAAAGCAGCTACTGTTGCAGCTGGAGAAAAAATCACCATAGAAAAGGCAAATAAAGCTACACCAAATAAATACGGATAATCTTCTACAATATGTGATAAAGAATCACTAAATAAAGGCTTGTAAGCTTCAAAAAATGTCCCTGTCATCCAAGCTATACCAAAAACCCCTACAACGCCTATAAGTCCTGATTTAAATACAGAAGCTTCACCAAGTTTATTGGCAGGAACTTTAGCAAAAAGCATAATTAAACAAGCTGTTGCAAGCATGATCATTTGAATTAAATTTGGGGTAGAAAGTCTTTCTATTTTACCATTTGCAAGCTCATAGTGAGGTAACAAATTTGTAAAAGTCCCAAAGAAAATAATGGTTAAAATCCCCAAAGCAAATATTAATAAAGCTCTTTTTACTTTAGGATCTGTTTCTTGTTTATCTTCTTGTTTATCTTGAGTTAAAAACTGATATTCCCCTGCTCTTACTCTTCTTTGAAATTCCTCATCTTGCTCAAGCTCTTTTCCTCTTTTAAAAATGCTCAAACAAGCACATATAACACCAATTAAAAATGCTGGCATTACCACAGCTAATATTTGAACAAGTCCTACACCACTAATGGCTAAAATGGCTACCATACCTGCAGTGGCTGCACTCATAGGAGAAGCTACCACTGCAATACCTGCTGCTATAACTGAAACTGAAAGTGGTCTTTCAGGACGAATTTTAGCTTGAGCAGCTACTTCAGCAATCACTGGATAAATAGAAAAAGCTACATAAGTAGTACCACAAAATATTGTAAATGTGGATGTGATTAATGGGCCCATAAAAACAATAGCTTGAGGTTTTTTCTTTAATGCTTTTTCAGCTATTTTTACTAGCAAATCAAGCCCGCCTGCGCTTTGCAAAACACTCACGCAAGTAATCACAGCAAGTATAATAAACACAACACTCACAGGAAGTGAAGCTGGTTGCATACCAAAAACTAACACCAAAATACACATACCAAGCCCACCTGCAACCCCAAGTCCTATACCACCATATCTACCACCTATGGCTATCATAGAAAAAATAATAAAAAGTTGAAGTATAAAAATAATATCCATCTAATCTTCGCCCTTATTGTTTATTTTTTACATTTATCCAACAATTCTTTTGCATGTTCAATTTGCTCTAATACAACTTTAGTTCCTGTACCACCATAAGAAAGTCTTGCGTCTATACAAGTTTCTAAAGCAATTGCTTCATAAATATCTTCTTGGATATTTTCATTAAATTGATGGAATTCTTCCATGCTAAGCTCTTCAAGCATTTTTCCGTGTTTAATACAATAATTCACAGCTGAACCTACTATACTATGAGCTTCTCTAAATGGTATATTTTTTCTTACTAAATAATCAGCCATATCTGTGGCATTTGAAAATCCTTTTGCAGCTGCTGCTCTTGTATTATTAGCATTTACTTGCATTTTTTCTATCATAGGAGTTATAATTTTTAAACTTGCCATTAAAGTATCCATAGAATCATAAACTTGAGCCTTATCTTCACTCATATCAGTATTATAAGCTAATGGAATACCTTTCATAATAGTTAGCATTGCCATAACATTACCATACATTCTACCTGTCTTACCACGCATTTTTTCGGCTACATCAGGATTTTTCTTTTGAGGCATTATGCTTGAACCTGTACAAAAATCATCACTTAATTCTATAAATTTAAAATCTTGACTTGAAAAAAGTATAAGCTCTTCACAAAAACGACTAAGGTGCATGAAACACATTGCAGCAATAGCAGTAAATTCAACCATGTGGTCTCTATCACTTACACTATCAATGCTATTTTCTGTTGGTTTAGTAAAGCCTAGTTCTTTGGCACAAAAATGTCTGTCTATATTAAATGTAGTTCCGCCAAGTGCAGCTGCTCCTAAAGGACACTCATTCATTCTTTTATATAAATCCTCAAAACGAGAATAATCCCTACTTAACATCCAAAAATACGCCATAATCCAATGTGAAAAAAGCACTGGCTGGCCTGTTTGTAAATGCGTATAACCTGGCATAATAGCTTTGATATTTTTTTGAGCTTGATGGACGATTTCTTCTTGCAAAGTAGTAATTTGAGTTAATACTTCTTTAATAACTGCTCTCATATGAATTTTTGAATCAAGAGTAGTTTGGTCATTTCTACTTCTTGCGGTGTGAAGTTTTCCACCTACTGGACCTACGATTTGTGTCATTCTTTTTTCTACAGCCATATGAATATCCTCATCAGCTATATCAAACACAAAAGTACCATTTTGAATTTCTTCTCTAACTTGCTCTAAGCCCTTAATGATAGTCTTTGCTTCATCGTCTTTTATAATACCTTGTTTTGCAAGCATGGTGCAGTGAATTATACTACCTTGTATATCAAAAGGAGCAAGTCTTGGCTCAACTGGTAGTGAAGCAGTATATTCTTCAACTAATTTATTTGTAGGTAAATCAAAACGCCCACCCCATAATTTTTCTGTTTTGTTAGACATTTATTATCCTTTCATTAAAAAATTAGGGGTAATTTTATTTGAATTTATTTTAATTTAGCTTAAATTTTTTATTTCTATAATAAAAAATTTTAAAAATTTATAATTTAATAATAGAATTTTTTAATAATTTTAAATAAATAAAATATATTTTTAATATATTATAAATTTTTAACTATTTTTTGAAAATTTTTAATACACTAAAAGCTATTTTTTTAAGAAAACTTTTTTTAGAATACTTTGTTAAAAACTCTACTATATCTCTATGCCCAAACATCAATGCAAAAGTAAAAGGTGTCATACCAAGACCATTGTTTTCATCAATATTTGCTCCATGTTCTACCAAAAGCTTACACATAGGTAAATATCCTTTAAAACACACCCCTGCTAATGGAGTTTGTCCTCTATCATTTTTCTCATCTACCCTAGCATTATTTTCTAGTAAAAACTTAGCACATTCATAAGCATTATGATAACTTGCAAGCATTAAAAGACTATCGCCTTTATGATTTTTTAAATTCACACTCAAACCCGCTTCTATCATAGTCTTTAAATTTTGTAAATCATTTTTCCTTGCGTAATCAAAAGCCATAGTGCAAAGCTCTTGAATTCTTTTTTCTTCTTCATTACTAAACATATTTTTTCCTTTATAATCTTTAGTTTGCCACTTTTAAAGTGGCAAGTAAAAATTACATCTTCAAAGCTTTTTTAACGCCATTTGCATATTCACTTGAAATTTTTTCAAAATGACTTAATGCTCTAGCAATAATTTTTTCATCAACCCCACTCATAGAAGCTGCTATGTTTTTAAATAATTGCTCTTTTTGATCTTGATTCATTATATCAAACAAGGCTCTTGGTTGGGTGTAAAAATCATTATCAAGTGGAGCATATCTTTGCGCATTACCTTCAAGTACTAAGTCAGGCTCTAGGTAATTTTTATCTTCTTTTGGACTATCATCATAACTATTTGGTTCATAATAAGCAAGACCATTTTTATAAGTGTCAAAATTCATAGCACCTGCTACATTATAAGTATTTACTTCACTTTTTGCACGATTAACTGGTAATAAATGATAATTTGTCCCTATGCGGTATCTGTGTGCGTCAGGATAAGAAAAAATTCTAGCTTGCAGCATTTTATCAGGACTAAAACTAATACCAGGAACAATATTGCTTGGACTAAATGCAGCTTGTTCTACTTCATTAAAGTAATTTTGTACATTTTTATTAAGTACTAATTCGCCTACTTCAATTAAAGGTACAATACTATGCGGCCAAACTTTAGTTAAATCAAAAGGATTAAAACCTAATTTTTCTGCTTCATCTTCTTTTAAAACTTGAATTTGGAAAGTCCATTTTGGAAAATCTCCTTTTTCAATAGCTTCATATAAATCTCTTTGATGACTTTCTCTATCATTTGCTATTAAATTTGCCGCTTCTTCGTTGGTTAAATTTTTAATACCTTGCTTGGTTTTAAAATGAAATTTCACCCAAAATCTTTCGTTTTTATCATTAATCAAACTATAAGTGTGACTTCCAAAACCATGCATATGACGATAGCTTGCAGGAATTCCTCTATCACTCATTAAAATAGTAACTTGATGTAAGCTTTCAGGACAAAGGCTCCAAAAATCCCATGCAGCATTATTGCTTCTTAAATGATTTCTTGGATCTCTTTTTTGAGTGTGGATAAAATCAGGAAATTTATATGCATCTCTTATAAAAAATGTCGGAGTATTATTACCTACTAAATCCCAATTTCCTTCTTTAGTATAAAATTTAATAGCAAAACCTCTTACATCTCTTTCTGCATCAGCTGCACCTGCTTCGCCTGCAACGGTTGAAAATCTTATAAATAAAGGTGTATTTTCTCCAAGCTGTAAAACTTTTGCCTTGGTGTACTGAGAAATATCTTTAGTGATTTTAAGCTCCCCATAAGCACCGCTCCCTTTTGCATGAACAGTTCTTTCTGGAATTCTTTCTCTATTTTGATGGGCAAGTTTTTCTAACAAAATATAATCTTGCATTAAAAGTGGACCCTTAGCACCTGCGCTTAATGAATTTTGATTATCGGCTATGATATTTCCGAAATCATTGGTTAGTTTTTTCATCTTTTCTCCTTTTTATAAATAATAATTTTTATTATTTGATAAATTATATCCCTATATTATTAAAATAAAATTAAACAATAAAAATTATTATTTTTGAAAAAATAATCTTTTTTTAAGCATAATTATTTTTATTTTGTATTAAAATTGTTGAAAAATAAGAATAAGCGCTCTTATTTTAAATATTTTTACTACAAAATTAATAAAACAAGGAGAGTTTAATGGATAAAGAAACAAGAACTTACTATATTAAATTAGTGAAATTTCTTGCTGATGCTTTGGGAAGAAATTATGAAATAGTTTTGCATGATGTAAGTGAAGATGGTACTAATATAGCAGAAATAGCTAATAATCATATTAGCAAAAGAACTATAAATTCACCTCTAACAGGCTTTGCTATTGAAATGATTAAAAACAAAATCTATTTAGAGCGTGATTATATAACACATTATAAAACTTCAGCTAAAAGCTCACAAGTAATGTCAGGCTCTACTTTTTTTATTAAAAAAGATGAAAAACTTGAAGGTTTGCTTTGTATTAATCATGATACTTCAGCATTTAAAAAAATCTCTGATGAAATTTTAAATCTTGGAAATATTTATGATAATTCTTATGAAAGTCCTGAACAAGAAAATAAAGAATACATAAAACTTGATTTAGAAGAAATCGTTGAAGATATTACGGGGATAGATATTGAAAGTTTTAAAAATAAAAGTTTAAAACCAAAGGAAAAACAAAAAATGATAGCTAGCTTATATGAAAAAGGCGTATTTAATGTAAAAGGTGTTATTCCTAAAGTTGCGGAGCTTTTAAATATTTCAGAACCTAGTGTTTATAGACATTTACAAAAGATTAAATAATCATAATTTAAAAAAAATATAATTTTTGATACAATAACATTTTAAAATTTTATAAAAGGAAAAATATGGCTGATGATATGATGGATGAACAAGGTGAATCAAAGAAAAAAGGCGGGAATACTTTAGTAATCATTATCGTTGTATTTTTATTTGTATTTTTACTTGTTATTGTAGGAGCAATTGCTTATCTAATGTTTAGTGGCGGCTCTGAAGAAAATCCTACCCCGCAAACCGAAGAAAGCGCACAAGTTGCACAAGCTCCTAAAAAAACAAATGCAGTAGCAGCTAGAGGGAGTGATTATGCAAATATTGGCGTGATGTATCCTTTAGCACCTTTTACGCTAAATTTATTAAGTGATGGTGGATCAAGATATGTAAAATGCACCATTCAACTTGAACAAAATGTTGAAACCTTAACTCCTGAACTTGATAAAAAAGTTGCTATTATTAGAGATATTATCATTAGAACTTTAACATCAAAAACCTTTGAAGAAGTAAGCACTACAAAGGGTAAAGAAAGATTAAAAGATGAATTAACCGGCAAGATCAATGAAGTTTTAACTGATGGTTTTATCAAAAATATTTATTTTACCGACTTTGTAGTATCTTAATGATAGGCTGTGACATAGTCGTATGCTCTCGCATAGAAAAAATTTATGAAAGACATAAAACACTTTTCTTGGATAAATTTTTGTCCAAGAAAGAGCAAAGTTATATAAAAAATACCAACACTCTAGCCGGATTTTGGGCTATTAAAGAAGCTGCCTCTAAGGCTTTGGGGGTTGGAATTTCTAAAGAATGTTCTTTTTTTGACATCACCATCTCTAAAGATGACAAAAATGCTCCACACATTAGTTTTTCTCAAAAAGTCATGCAAGAATTCAAAATTAAATCAGCAAGTGTAAGCGTAGCGCATGATGGGGGTTTTGCTATAGCAGTAGTAGCTATAGAAACTAAGCAAGGTTAAAACCTTGCTTACATATAAAGCCCGCCATTGACTTTTAAAATTTCTCCTGTGATATAAGAAGAATGATCACTTAATAGAAACGCCACAGCTTGAGCTACTTCGCTTGCATCTGCAAAACGCTTCAAAGGGATATTATTAATATAATTTTGTTTAATCTCATCACTTAAAACTTCAGTCATATCACTTTTTATAAAACCTGGGGTAATACAGTTATATCTTATATTTCTTGCTGCACCTTCTTTAGCAAAAGATTTTGTTAATGCTATCATACCGCCTTTACTAGCACTATAATTAGTTTGACCTGCATTTCCCATTTCTCCAACTATAGAAGCGATATTTACAACCGCGCCAAAACGCTTTTTACTCATAGTTTTTAATGCCTCTCTACAACCTAAAAAGCTTGAATTTAAATTAGCATTAATCACTGAATAAAAATCATCCATACTCATTCTAAGTGCTAATTTATCATTAGTAATACCCGCATTATTAACTAAGTAACTAAGCTCACCATCACTTTCTACTATAGTTGCAATAGCGCTTGTAAATTCTTCTTCAACACTTGCATCAAATTTAATCACAGCTGCAGTGCCACCACTTTTTTCTATCTCTTCTTTTAGTGCATCAGCAAGTTCAGGCTTACTTCTATAATTAATCCAAACTTTTAAGCCATAACTTGCTAATTCTTTGGCTATTGCTGCACCTATACCTTTACTTGCACCTGTTATTAAAACATTTTTTCCACTAAATTTCATTGTTCTCCTTTAAATTAAAATAAAGCCTCATCCATTTCTTTTGGGATAGGTAAGTTTAAAATTTTAAGCACGCTTGGTGCTATATTACTAAGCCCCATGCCTTCTTTAAGCTTTTCTACTCCTTTAGCTTCGACAAAAGCAAAAACATCAAAGGTTGTGTGATTAGTGAGCATATTTTCTTTTTCATCCCTCATCGCTTCACAGTTTCCATGATCTGAAGTAATAATAAAAGCATAATCATGCTCTCTTGCTTTAGCAATAACCCTACCTAAACACTCATCTACACATTCAACCGCACTAATCGCAGCTTCAAAATCACCCGTATGTCCTACCATATCACCATTTGCAAAATTTACTACGATAAAATCCATACCACTTTCTATACCCTTAAGCACCTCATCTGTGACTTCTTTAGTACTCATTTGAGGTTTTTCATCGTATGTTTTTACTTTAGGACTTGGAATTAAAATTCTTGTTTCATTGCATTCTAATTCTTCTTTTCCCCCATTAAAGAAAAAGGTTACATGAGCATATTTTTCTGTCTCAGCTGTGTGAAGTTGGCTTAAATTTGCATTAGCTATCACAGAAGCTAAAGTATTATTTAATTCTTCTTTTTCAAACATCACAGGCAGTTTAAAACTCTCATCATACAAACTCATAGTAATGGCATTTTTTACAAGTACTTCTTTTGGAAATTCATTAAAACTTTCTTGGGTTAAAGAAGCGACTAATTGACGCATTCTATCATTTCTAAAATTGATAAAAATCACACCATCTTCAGCCTTAATCCCATCAAAGTTTTGACTAATAACTGGGCTTAAAAACTCATCTGTGATATTTTCATCATAGTTTTTTTGTATAAATTGCATAAAATCATCACACTTTGGTGCCTTAGCAAATAAAGCATCATAATAAGACTTAACCCTATCATAGCGCTTATCTCTATCCATAGCATAAAATCTTCCCGATAAAGAAGCAAAATTAACCCCTTCTTTTTCGCAAAATTCCTGTAAAGATTTTATAAATTCTAAACCCGAATTTGGAGGACAATCCCTACCATCACTAATTGCATGTGCAAAAACTTCTTTATTTTCTTGCTTACAAATTTTTAAAAGTGCATTAAAATGTGTATGCATAGAATGCACCCCGCCATCACTATAAAGCCCTATAATATGCGCTCTTTTGCATTTTTGCAACAATTCTTTTAAAGCCTTATTGTCTTTTAAAGTGTCATTTTCTATGGCTTTATTTATCTTGACTAAATTTTGATAGATTATGCGTCCACTACCTATACACATATGCCCTACTTCGCTATTACCCATTTGACCTTCAGGTAAGCCAACTGCCAAGCCACTTGTTTTTATCAAAACATTAGGGGTATTTTCAAAAAGCTTATCATAAGTTGGCTTTTTAGCATGAAAAAAAGCATTATAGTTTGAATTTGTATTATGTCCTATACCATCTGTGATTATCAAAATACATTTTTGACTCATTTTTTACTCTTTTTTATAATTTATTTATGTGATTTTACTAAAATTATGCTTTTAAAAAACAAATACAAGGTTAAAATTTTGTTTTATCTTACAGAATATACAAATTATATGTTTTTTTCTTATATTAGCGTGCGTGCTGGTTTTGCATTTTTTATTGCTTTGTTTTTGAGTTTGTATTTAATGCCAAAATTTATCAAATGGGCTCAAAACAAAAAAGCAAATCAACCTATTTATGAATACGCTCCACAATCACACCAAGCTAAATCTCATACCCCTACTATGGGTGGGCTTGTTTTTATCTTTGCTACTATCATAGCAAGTGTTTTAAGTGCTGATTTAAATAATAGTTTTGTAATCGTTGGATTATTATGTTTAGTATTATTTTGCACTATAGGCTTAGTTGATGATTTGGGGAAAATTTTAAAAAAAGACAATCACGCAGGATTAAGCCCAAAAATGAAACTTCTAGGACAATTTAGCGCTGCTTTTATTTGTGTTGGATTATTATATTTATTTGATATAAATACTGAATTTTATTTACCTTTTTACAAACATGCTATTTTTGATGGTGGTATGTTTATGTTGTTTTTATGGATTTTAGTTATTATATCAAGCTCTAATGCTGTAAATTTAACCGATGGGCTTGATGGTCTTGCAACCGTGCCTTCTATATTTTCTCTTTTAAGTCTTGGTGCTTTTTTGTATTTAAGTGGAAATGCTATTTATAGTTCTTATTTATTTTTACCTAAAATTCAAGGTCTAGGAGAACTTGTGGTAATAAGTGCGGCTTTAGTTGGTGCGCTTATGGGATTTTTGTGGTATAACTGCTATCCTGCACAAGTTTTTATGGGAGATAGTGGGAGTTTAAGCATAGGGGCGTTTTTAGGCTATCTTGGCATAGTAAGTAAAAATGAAATTTTACTTTTACTGATAGGCTTTGTATTTGTTTTAGAAACTATTTCAGTGATTTTACAAGTAGGAAGTTTTAAAATCTTTAACAAAAGAGTATTTAAAATGGCACCTATTCATCATCATTTTGAAAAAATAGGTTGGGTGGAAAATAAAATCATTGTGCGTTTTTGGATGATAGCCTTACTTGCAAATATTATTGCATTAATTAGTATAAAGTTAAGATAATGAAAATTTCACTTTTTGGATACGGAAAAACAACTAAAGCTTTTGCACAGCGTTTTGGAAATTGCGATATTTATGATGATCATTTTACAAGTATAAGTAAAGATGAATTTGGCAATACACTTTTACCACCTTGTGAATTTGATCCTTTAAAAAGTGACTTAGAAATTCCAAGTCCTGGCTTTCCAAATAATCATTCTCTCATACGGCAAGCAAAAAATTTAAGCAGTGAGTATGATTTTTTTTATGATGGCATGCCAAAAAGTGTTTGGATAAGCGGAACAAATGGCAAAACCACCACCACCCAAATGACACATCATCTTTTAAAACATATCAATGCACAAATGGGAGCAAACATAGGAACTCCTTTAGCACAAATGGATATTAGTGCTAAATTATGGATTTTAGAAAGCTCATCTTTTTCGCTTTTTTACACCAAAGTAGCTAAACCTGAAATTTATGCACTTTTACCTATCACACCTGATCATCTTTCTTGGCACAAAAGCTTTGAAAATTATGAGCGAGCAAAGCTTAGTGTGCTTGAAAGAATGAATGAAAATGATGTGATAATTTTACCTAAAAAATACGAGGCTTATCCAACTCATGCTTATGTTATAAGCTATGAAGATGAGCAAGATTTAGCTAAAAAAATGCAAATTGATTTAGAAAAAATTCATTTTAAAACCCCATTTTTGCTTGATGCTCTTATTGCCTTAAGTATAGAAAAAATCATACTAGATCGTTGCTCTTATGAGCTTTTAAATGAGTTTAAAATAGAAAAAAATAAACTTGAAGAAATATTTGATCATAAAAATAGACTTTGGGTAAATGATACTAAAGCGACTAATCTTGATGCTAGTTTAGCTGCTCTTAAACGCTATAAGGATAAAAAAATTCATCTTATCATAGGTGGGGATGATAAGGGAGTGAATTTAAGTGCTTTATTTGCTTTTATGAAAGAGCTTGATATAGAGCTTTATGCCATAGGAAAAAGCACCAATAAAATACTTGATTATGCTAAAAATGCTAATTTAAAAGCATATTTTTGTGAGTTTTTACCTAAAGCGGTAGAAAAAATCAATCAAAACTTAACTAATGATGAAGTAGCCCTACTAAGCCCTGCTTGTGCAAGCTTAGATCAGTTTAAATCTTATGAAGAAAGAGGAGAACTTTTTAAAAAATGTATTCAAGAATTAAGCTAAATCTTTTTGAATGCAAAATTTTAAAAACTCACATAAATTTATAAATTTATTGCTTGGTTCTTTATTTTTATGATAAATCAAGCAAAGCTCTCTTGAAATTTTAAAATTTTTTAATCTTACTTCAAATAAACTTTTAGCTTCAAGCTCTTCTTTAACACTAAATTTAGGTAAAACTGCTAAAAATTTACCTTTTTTAGCCAACTCTTTTATCATAGCAGTTGAGTTTAACTCATAAACCAAATTAAGCTTTACATCTTTAGGCAAAGCATTTAAAAACACTTCTTTTGCACCTGAACCTTGCTCACGACTTAGCCATTTAAAATCCTTTAATTCATCTATGAAAAATTCTTTTTTGAAGTCATTTTTACTCACCACAATAAGCTCATCATCACAAATTTTAATCTTTTTTATATCCTTATCTTTGCAAATACCTTCAATTAAACCTATATCGATTTCTTTATCTAAAATATCTTTGATGATATTTTGACTATTATCCAAAGACAAATTTAACTTGATATTTTCCGCCTTTTGATCTAAAAAAGTTCCTAGTAAATAAGTACCTACATTTTGACTAGCTTTCATACTTATTTCATAGCTTTGATCATCTTGCATTGCTTTTTCTATGCGTTCAAATTCTAAAATCAAAGGAGCGATTTGTTTTAAAAAAACCTTTCCTTTTTCATTTAAGCTTAAAAATTTAGCATTTCTATCAAAAAGCTTGGTGTTTAAACTTTTTTCAAGTTCAAATATAGCTAAAGACAAAGCAGATTGAGTTATATTTAATTCTTTAGCACAAGCTCTTAAATTTAAATTTCTACACAAGGCTTGAAAATATTTTATTTGTTTAAAAGTCATAAGCACTCTTTTGATAAATATTTTTAATCATTATATCAAATAAAATTAATTTTACTTATCATAAAAAAATCATTAAGATTACAAAAAAACAAAAAAAGGAAAAATTCATGCATAAAAATATATATAAAAATAGAAAATTTGAAGCTTTTTTACTGCTTTTTACTCTTGCTTTTTGTGCTTTTGCTATTTCTGAGCTTAATTTTTTTAAAAATCTTGGAATTTCAGCTTTAATCATAGCTGTAATTTTGGGAGCTTTAATAGGAAATTTAGCACATCAAAATGCAAATTTACTTAAAAAATCAGGAGTTTTAAGCATAGCAACAAAAGAAATTTTAAGACTTGGAATTATACTTTATGGTTTTAGAATTACTTTTAATGATTTAGAAAAAGTTGGATTAAATGGGATTTTGCTAGCATTTTTAGTGGTATTTTCTACCTTTTTTATAGGGCTTTTGTTAGGAAAATTATTCAAACTTGATCTTAAAGAAAGCATACTTATAAGTAGTGGCTCAAGCATTTGTGGAGCAGCTGCTGTGATGGCTAGTGAAAGCATTGTTAAAGGTGGCTCTGCTAAAGTTGGCGTAGCAGTTTGCACTGTGGTTGTGTTTGGAACTTTAGGGATGTTTTTATATCCTTTGGCTTGGAATTTAGATTGGTTTGATTTTTTTAATTTAAAGCAAATGGGGTATTTCATGGGAGCAAGCTTGCATGAAGTTGCACATGCTGTTGCAGCAGGTGAAGCTGTAAAAGCAGGAGATGGTGCTGTCATAGAAAAAATGATGCGTGTTTTAATGCTAGTGCCTTTTTTGATTTTCTTAAGTCTTTTTTCATTGAAATTTCTAAGTAAAAATAATGAAAAAATCTCCATTAAAGCAAATATTCCTTATTTTGCTTTGTGGTTTTTATTTGCATGCGGTATTAGCTCACTTGAAATATTAAATACAGATTTTGCGCTTAACTATATAAAACCAAGCATACAAACTATAGACACACTTTTGCTTTCTATGGCTATGGTAGCTTTAGGAGTAAATATCCATAAAAATGTTTTAAAAAATGCGGGTTTTAAACCATTTTTAATGGCATTTTTTCTTTTTATATGGTTAATCTTTATGTCAATTAGTTTTATTTTATTATTAAATTTATAAATACATGAAAATTCTTCATGTATTTATTTTATAATCTTTAATCAAAATAAATTAATGTTAGCGAATCAGCAATAAAGGTTTTTTAGCCTTAGTTAAAATATCATTTGTCAAACTACCAAATAAAATACTTTTTAACCAATGATGTGAATAAGCTCCCATGATCAATAAATCTATATCATTTTGCTCACCAAAATCAAATAAAGCTTGAGTAATCTCTCCATTTAAATATTGAGTTTGCACATTTAAATTTGCTTCTTTAAAAATTTGACTTACTTGAGCTAATAACTCACAAGAAGATTTTTCATCTTTAGAAACATTTACTACATAACGCTTTGCTTCTTTAAAAATAGGTCTTTTAATGGCTTGTTCTATAGCCTTTTTAGCTAAATTACTCCCATCATAAGCCATCATTACACTTTTAATCTCTTTAAAAGCAGAATTTACAAGCAAAATAGGCACATTTAAAGCTCTTACTAGTTCTTCTGTATGAATGCCTATTTTATTTTTTTTACCTCCGCCTTTTAAACCTGCTATGGCTAATCTTATTTGACCATTGTATTCTTTTAAAACTTCTTCTAAATCTCCATCTCTTTGCACACTAAAGCATTCTTTTACACCTTGTTCTTTTGCATAAGCATAAAATTCTTCTAAAATTCTTTGCCCTTTTTTGCAAAGATTTTCATTTTTTTGACTTTGCTCTTCTACTAAATCTTCAATCACACACCCACTAGCGCCTATGCCAAAACTACAAGCTAATTCAGCATTAGTAAAATTTGGTTCTATGGTATATAAAAACATTAAAGGTAAATCTAGCTTTTTAGCTAAATACACCCCATAATGCAAACTTTCCCTACAAGGCTCTAAAACATCTACACAAACTAGAATTTTTTCCATTTAATATCCTTTTGTAGTATCAATCTTGCGCTTTTTGCGCTATTAAAACACCTTCTATGATTTTTTTAATATCCCCATCTAAGATATTATCAACCTGTGAAAAAGCTTCATTTGAGCGTGTATCTTTAACTTGTTGATAAGGAAAAAGCACATAAGAGCGGATTTGATGACCCCAACCTATCTCACTTTTTTCGCTTGAATTTGCTTCATCTTGTTGTTTCATAAGCTCAAGCTCATAAAGGCGTGATTTTAGCATTTTAAAAGCAGTTGCTTTGTTTTTGTGTTGGCTTCTATCGTTTTGACATTGCACTACTATACCACTTGGCATATGAGTTATGCGCACTGCTGATTCAGTTTTATTAACATGCTGTCCACCTGCTCCGCTTGCTCTATAATAATCAATCCTTATATCTTTTTCTTCAATTTCTATTTCTATATCATCATCAAGTTCAGGAGAAACCATCACACTAGAAAAACTCGTATGGCGACGTCCTGCACTATCAAATGGAGAAGTTCTTACTAAACGATGAATGCCATTTTCAGCTTTTAAATACCCATAAGCATTTTCACCTTTTACTAAAAAGCTCACATCCTTAAGCCCTGCTTCTTCGCCTTCTTGAAAGTCAAGTGTTTCTACTTTAAAACCTTCTCTTTCGCAAAATCTCAAATACATCCTATAAAGCATGCTAGCCCAGTCATTACTCTCCGTTCCACCTGCTCCTGGGTGAATGGAAACTATAGCATTTTTACCATCATTTTCCCCACTTAAAAGCATAGAAATTTCAAGATTTACGATAAGATCCTCTAGCTTGTTTGCATCTTCAAATAAAGCTTCTATAGTATCTAAGTCATTTTCACTATTAGCAAGATCAAAAAGCTCACTTGCATCATTTAAAGCATTATTTGCATTTTCATAATTTTTAAGTAAATTTGAAATTTTAGTTTTTTCTTTACCTATAACCCCCGCTTGTTTTACATCACTCCAAAAAGAAGGGGAATTTTCTAAATTTTCTATTTCTTTTAATCTTGTTTTTATCTCTTCAGGCTTAATGATAGAAGCGATATTTCCAACTTTGTTTTTTAATTTTTTTAAAAGTTCGCTGTATTCGTAATTATCCATAAAAATTTTCTTTCTAATTTTGATATAATTTAATCTTATAATTTTAGCAAAAAATAAAACATTTAAAGTGAGAAATATGCCAAAACTTTTTTTAATGTCTTTAGGTTGTAATAAAAATTTAGTTGATAGTGAAATCATGCTTGGAAGATTAAGTGATTATGAAATTTGTGATGAGCCAAGCTTAGCTGATGTTTTGATTGTAAATACCTGTGGTTTTATAGATAGTGCTAAAAAAGAAAGCATAAATGCGATTTTAGACTTACACGAGCAAAGAAAAAAGGACTCGTTGCTGGTTGTAACAGGATGTTTAATGCAGCGCTACCGCGAAGAATTAATGAAAGAACTACCTGAAGTTGATCTTTTTACCGGTGTGGGAGATTATGAAAAAATTGATGAAATGATACTTAAAAAAACTAATCTATTTTCAAATTCTACTTACTTACAAGATAAAAATACCAATCGTGTGATCACAGGATCAAACTATCATGCTTTTATCAAAATAGCTGAAGGATGTAATCAAAAATGTTCATTTTGCGCCATACCAAGTTTTAAAGGAAAACTTAAATCAAGAAGCTTAGAAAGTATTATAAATGAAGTAAAAGAACTTGTTAAAAAAGGCTATAAAGATTTTTCTTTTATTGCTCAAGATACAAGCTCGTATTTGTTTGATCAAGGTCAAAAAGATGGACTTTTAAAGCTTATTGAAGCTATAGAAAATATCCAAGGTGTAAAGGCTGCTAGAATTTTATATCTATATCCAACAAGCATTAGTAAAGAAGTGATAGAAAAAATCATTCAATCAAAAGTTTTTGTAAATTATTTTGATATGCCTTTGCAGCACATCAGTGATAATATGCTTAAAATCATGAAACGCGGGGCTAATAAAGCAAAACTAATCGAACTTTTAAATTTAATGAAACAAGCTCCAAATTCATTTTTACGCACAGGTTTTATAGTAGGACATCCTGGAGAAAGTGATGAGGACTTTGAAGAATTATGCACTTTTATAAAAGAATTTGGTTTTGATAGAATTAGTGTTTTTGCTTATTCCAAAGAAGAAGATACTGCAGCTTTTGACATGGAACAAATTCCTAGTAAAATCATCAATGCAAGATTAAAAGTGATAGAAAAAATCGTCGATGAATGCATAGAAAAAAGCTTTAATCAACAAGTTGGTAAAAAGACTTTAGCATTTTGTGAAGGTCAAAGCTCTGAAGGAGAATTTTTCATCGGTGCAAAAGATTTGCGTTGGGATAGAAATATAGATGGAGAAATTCTCATCAATGAAAGTGATTGTGGAAATTTGGAAATGGGCGAGCTTTATGAGTGTGAAATCACACAGAGCTTAGATAAAAAACTCATTGCAAAAGCCTTAAGAAAGTTTGATGATTGATAGCAAATATTTAAATCATTTAAAGCAAGGGAAAAATCTTTTAGCATTTTCTCACGGGAGTGATTCTAGTGCTTTATTTTTCATGCTTTTAGAAAAAAATATAGATTTTGATCTTGCTTTTATAAACTACAAAACTCGCAAAAATAGCGATAAAGAAGAGCAAAGTGCTAAAGAATTAGCCAAGCGTTTTCATAAAAAAATTTACATCAAAACCGCACCCAAGATAACAAAAAATTTCGAAGCTTGTGCAAGAGCTTTGCGTTATGAATTTTTTGAAGAACTTTGCAAAAATCACTCTTATGATAATCTTTTACTAGCTCATCATTTAAATGATAAACTAGAATGGTTTTTAATGCAATTTTCCAAAGGTGCAGGACTTAGAGAATTGCTTGGCTTTAAAGATATTGAAAAAAGAAAATATTTTACCATCATAAGACCCTTGCTTGAAATTCCAAAAGAAGAAATTTCAAACTACCTAAAAGACAACAATATCGCTTATTTTCATGATGAGAGCAATGATGATGAAAAATATTTTAGAAATTTCATACGCAAAAATTTTGCTAATGAGTTTTTAAAGCTTTATCCAAATGGAGTAAAAAAGAGCTTTAAATACCTAGAAAAAGACTTAAAAGAAGAAAATATTTGTGAATTTAAAAATATTTACATTACTCATAAAGATGAAAGTTTAATCGCAAAATGCTTTAAAAAACTTGGAGTACTTTTAAGTGCTAAACAAAGACAAGAAACTTTAAAAGGCGATGGAGTAATTTCGCATAAAATAGGCATTGTTTACATACAAGAAAAAGTTTTGATTTTTCCTTTTGTAAGTTGTGAGAAAATGCCAAAAGAATTTAAAGAAATTTATAGAAAAGCAAAAATCCCTAAACTCTTAAGAGCATATTTATACACAAAAAATATTGATGTAAAAGAACTTATGCAAGCTCTTTTATGATTTCTTCAAAAAGTTCTTTTACTCTTGCTTCTAAAAAGTCTTTAAATTCAGCACTTGTAGCTTCAGCACGCATGATAAGATATGGACTTGTATTAGAAGCACGCAAAAGCGCCCAGCCTTCTTTAAAGGTAATTCTAACTCCGTCAATTTCATTACAATCAAGCACATTTTCAAAAGCATTTGCTTTTACTTTTTCTTTAAATTTTTCTATGATTTGAAATTTATTTTCTTCACTAACCTTAAGCTTAATCTCTTCACTTGCATAAAGTTTTGGTAATTCTTTAACTAATTTTTCTATATCAAAACCATTTACTAAAAGCTCTAAAGTTCTTAAAAATGCATAAATTCCATCATCATAACCAAAATATCTATCTTTAAAGAAAATATGCCCACTAAGCTCTGCTGCTATGTCGATATTTTGCTCTTTCATTGTTTTTTTAATATTAGAATGCCCGGTCTTACCCATCATGATAAAACCAAATTTAGCTACCTCATCGAAAAGATTTTTAGAACATTTTACTTCACCTAAAACTCTAGGATTTTTTATATTTTTAGCAAATAAATAGCAAAGCTCATCGCCCTTAAATACATAATCTTTACTTGCAACCACCAAGCGATCTCCATCTCCGTCAAAAGCAAAGCCCATTTTTGCATTTTCATTTTCTTTTAGCGCAACTTGCAATGCGTGTAAATTTTCAAGCTCTGTTGGATCGGGCGCGTGATTTGGGAAATTTCCATCAGGATTTTCAAATAAAATTTGTGCATTAAGATTTAATTTTTCCACCAAAGGCTTTATAATCACTCCAGTAGCTCCATTTGCACAATCAATAATGATTTTTTCTTTATAGCCCTTAAGATGTGAAAAATGTTTAGCTAAAAAGTCTATGTATAAGCTTTTAATATCATAATTTTCATATCTTAAATCATCATTGATTTCAAGTTCTAAATACTCTTGCACTTTTAAAGAAAGCTTTTTCAAATCAGCACCAAAAAAACTTTCTTTATTAATCGTTATTTTAAAGCCATTGTATTCTTTTGGATTATGCGAACCTGTTATCATGATATTTGCATCAAAAATTTCATCAAAAAATAAACTAAAATACCCCATAGGAGTTGGTGCTAAGCCTATATTGAAAACTTGCATATTAGCTTTATTTAAACCACTGATTAAATAGTTAAAAAGTTCATTTGCGCTATATCTTGCATCATAGCCTACGCTTACTTTCTCACAACCCCTTGATTTCATTTCTAAACCCAAAGCATAGCCTATGGCTTTTACACTTTTTTCATTTAACTCACTTGGGTAAAGCCCTCTTATATCATACTCTCTAAAAATTAAATCTAACATTTTAATCCTTTTATCTTCTAAGTTCTAATTTTGCTTGTTTTAAACTTTCTTCTATGTTTTCATTTTTGCTTGATAAACAAAGTTTAATTTCTAACTTTACATTTTGTTCTTTAAATTCAAAACAATATTTTTGCATAAAATTTTCAAGCATTTGAAGCTTGCTTTGTACAAAGGCTATATTTTCATTTTCAAATACAATAATAAAATAATCCTTATCATCTTTAAAAACCCTAGCATGTAAAGCTTTTTTTAAAATCCTAGCAAATTCATGCATTATAAACTCGCCCATTTTTGAGTCTTTTTGATGATAAATTTCATTGATATTTTTTACTTCAATCAAGGCTAAATGAAAATTTTCAAGTCCTTGGGCATATCTTCTTAAGGCCTTTAAATTTGGCAAATTGGTTAAAGTGTCAAAAAAGGCTATTTTATAAGCTTTATACACTAAAAATCCTATCAACACCAAAGAAGCAAATTCATAATAACCCAAATCAACACTATTGTAAAATAAAAATTGCACACTCAAGCCCATATAAGCTAGCAAAAAATGAAAATCATTATTTTTAAAATATGAAAATAATAAAAATATCATTCCTACCCAAAACACACAAAAGCTTAACTCACTAATAGGCTTAAAAAATTGCGTTGAAAGGCCAAAAATTTCACTTGTAATGCTTGCATTAAAATTAGTACTTGTGCTAAGTATTAACGCTACAAAACCCATAAAGGCTAAATACGCAAATTTAATAAAATTAATTCTTTCAAAAACAAGCTTACTATCTTGCAAAAACACAAAAAGCACAAAAGAAAAAGGTAAAAATACCGAAATAAACAAATGCGCTTGATATTCACTTGCCACTAAAGATAAAGCCCTAGCGCATAAAATCAACAAAAGCAAGAAAAAAATCTTATTTTGCTTAAAAAAATAAGCTAAAAATAAAGCTAAAAATTCCAAAACAAAACTAAAAGAAGGTAAAAAAGATAATAAAACTAAACTCAATCAAATAACCTTAATTTAAAAATAATTTTAAAAATTATACAACAATTTTGAATTATTTTTTTTAATACATATTATAAGTAAAATAAAAATAGAAATTAAAATAAATATGCCTGAAATATGCTTAGTAAAAAATAATGTAATTTATCTTAGATAGTTAAATTTCAAAGCAACAAATGATAACACGAAAAAACTTTTAAAATAAAACTTTATGAAATTAAAAAGCTAATAAATATATTAAAATCATTAAATTGTTTTTATTTAAATTTTGCAATTTCATCTTGTATGGTTTGATTTATCTCAAGTAGCTCTTCATAATTTTTTTTATTTTTTTCCAAAAGTTCATCAAATTTAAAGCCAAGCATAACGATACGATATAAATTAGGTTTGTATTTTCTCCAATTATACAAAGTGCTAACATCAATATCTAATTCATATGCCATATCGCGTTTGCTCTTTTTTGCCATAAGCTACCCTAAATTTTTAAATACTTATGGGCTGATTTTACATTAAAAATTCTTTATTAAAAACAATTGAAATATTCTATGTTTTATTTAATTAATATTGATTATTTCAATATTAATTAAGCTAAATTGTGGAATAATTCAAGTTATCTTAAGTTAAGGAGCGAAAGAATGGATGCTACGAGTTTATTTTTATCAATAAAAAATAAATTACCAAAAGAATATGGATCTTTTAGAAAAAGAATAAGTCGAGGATATAAATATTCTGATCCTATTATGTCAAATGAAGATTTAAAAAAGAAACTTGAAACTTTAAGTTCTGATAAGTTGGATAAAGTATATACAAGACTTCAATACACCAAGCTCAAAAACCCAACTATAGTCTTTTGGGTTTATAATTTTTTATTAGGTGGTTTTGGTGTTGCAAGATTTTATATAGGTCAAATTGGATGGGGAATTTTTAGATTAGTTTTAACTTTGCTTGCTATGATAATTGGCTTTATTGCTGATTCCTCATATGATTCATTTTGGATAGCTACTTCAAATATAATCAATTATGGTAATTTTGGTATTTGGTTTATAGATTTGTTTATAGTTGGCGTATTGCTTAGAAATCAAAATCTTGAAAAAATTAACTTAATTATAGACGATATAAAATCTTAGTATATTTGTGGAAGAAAATATTCTCAATTTTTACTTATTTAAGGAGATAAAATGAATGAAAAACACGCACCTTTTGAAACAGAACCCACTTTGATTTATGAGAAAAATACTTTTAAAATTGTCGCTGGAAAAACATATACAAATAAAGATGAAAAATTTTGCATAGGTTTAAAATCAAATGATTTTCCTAAAAATTCTTATCTTATATTTCCGCCACAGCTTAGCTTAGATTTATTAAAAAATCTTTTAAGTCAAGATGGGGCTAATAATAGTGAAATTATCAAGTTTATTAAAATAATAACCAAATAAGCAATGAAAAATATTTTATTAAGTTTCATAATGGTTTTGTTATTTACAGGATGTTTTAATAATAAGCCAAAATGCGATGATGAAGTTGTTCAGCTTACATTAAAAAGTATTTTAGATGATGATGAGTGGGTTTATATTGAGTATGGGCTAAGTGAGCAGTCTTTAAAGGCCTTAAAAATAAGCTTAAATGGCATAGATATAAGGGATTTAGAGGCTATATTATCTACCGATACCATTGGAATTTTAAGAGCTCATTTAAAACCTATATTTGACTTAAAAGATTATGCTAATGAAGTAGGTTATACTTCTTTTAGTAGTTTTATAACTCAAGATAGCAATGATAAAAAAACAAGTTTTTGTAGAGCTAGTTTGAAATTAACTTACCCACAAATGCCAGATGATATGAGAGAAAATTATGCAAGAGGCACTTTAAAAGGAATTATATTTGATGGGGGAGAGCATGAAGTACAAATTTCATATAGTGCTCAATTTAGCGATGATAAAAAACAAGTTTTTGTAGAACTTTTGGATTATTAGTTTATTTTGGCAATGAAATTTTATTTTATTGCCAAGCAAAATTTATACTCAATTAATTTCAAGTCTTTTTTTGTTACAATTTCTTAAAAATTTTTATAAGTAAAAATTCTAAGGAAAATTATGGTAGAAGTAAAAAATCTCACTATGCGTTTTGCAAACCAACTTTTATTTGAAGATGTAAATTTAAAATTAAACCGTGGTGAAAGATATGGACTTATAGGTGCAAATGGCGCAGGAAAATCAACCTTTTTAAAAATTCTCTCAGGTGAAATAGAATCAAGCAGTGGAGAAATTTGCATAGATCCAAATTTAAAAATCGCAGTGTTAGGACAAGATCAATTTGCTTTTGAAAACTACACTATCAAAGATGCGGTAATGTGTGCAAATAAAAGATTATATGATGCACTAAAAGAAAAAGAAAAACTTTATATGAGTGAAGAATTTACCGATGAAATCAATGATAGATTAAGCGAGCTTGAAATCATAACAGCAGAAGAAGATCCAAACTATGATTGCGAGCTTAGATGTGAAAAAATTCTTAGCTCTTTAAATATTAAAGATTTTAATGCTCTCATGAGCACTTTACAAAGTGCGGATAAATTTAAAGTTTTATTGGCTCAAGTATTATTTTTAGGTGCTGATGTATTATTTTTAGATGAACCTACAAACAACCTTGACTTAGAAGCTATTTCTTGGCTTGAAAATGAACTTTTAAGACATGAGGGAACTTTAGTAGTAATTAGCCATGATAGACATTTTCTAAATAAAGTTTGTACAAGAATTTTAGATGTGGATTTTAAACAAATACGCGATTTTGCTGGAAATTATGATGATTGGTATATGGCTTCAACCTTACTTGCTAAGCAAGCTGAACTCAAACGCGATAAAACTTTAAAAGAAAGAGAAGAATTAGAAAATTTCATACGCCGTTTTAGCGCTAATGCTTCAAAAGCCAAACAAGCTACAAGTAGAGCTAAAGCTTTAGAAAAACTTGAGCTTGAAGAGATTAAAACTTCAAGTAGGCGTGATCCTAGTATAATTTTTAGAACAAATAGAGAAATAGGAAATGAAGTTTTAGAATTAAAAGGTATTAGCAAAGCTTATGATAAAACTTTATTTGAGAATTTAGAATTAAAATTAGAAAAAGGTGATAAAATAGCCTTAATCGGAGCAAATGGTGTTGGAAAAAGCACTTTAGCTAAAATCATTGCATCAAAATTAGAACCTGATAGTGGCCATATCCACCTTGGTGCTACCATAGAAATGGGATATTTTTCACAAGATACGACAAATTTAATCAATGAAAATTTGAAACTTTATGAATGGTTAATGAGTGAAAAATTCAAAGATTTAGATGAAATTCGCAAATGTCTTGGTAGAATGCTCTTTAGCGGAAGTGATCAAGAAAAAATGGCTTCTAGCTTAAGTGGAGGTGAAAAACACCGCTTAATGCTTTCAAGATTAATGTTAGAACGCGGAAATTTCTTGCTTTTAGATGAACCGGATAATCATTTAGATCTTGAAAGTATCATTGCATTAGGTGAAGCCTTGTATAATTTCAAAGGTTGTGTGATATGCATAAGCCACGATAGAGAGCTAATTAGTGCTTTTGCTAATCGTATATGGTTTTTAGAAGATGGGAAATTAACAGACTTTAAAGGAAGTTATGACGAATTTTTAGGAGGTTTAGAATGAATTCGTTTAAGATAAAATATGCAGCTGGTTTTGGACATTTTACTCAAAATCACAGAGGTTTTGGCCCAACTATTTATGTAGAAGAAAGTATTGATTTTCAAAGTGAAAAAGATTATTTTGACTATGTTGAATTTTATGAAAAATTCAGCAAAGAAGATGATACTTATTTTCACATTTCATTTTTAGAAGATCGCCCTTTAACTTCTCAAGAATTAGAAAGTAGAAATGCTTATAGAAAACTAAGAGATGAGCGCTGTAATAAAGCTAGAGAAGAGTTTATCAAAAACAATGAAATAGAAGCTGAATACTACCCAACTCATGGTGATTAAGGAATGATTTTTGCTTGTTTTTTCCTTGTAATATTTTGAAAGGAGAAAACATGCAAGTTAACCATGATAATTTATCGGTTAAAGAGTATGGATATGGTCAAAGTAGTGCCTATAAAAGCACTCAAGGAGCTAATGAAGACTTTATGTCTTTACTTAGTCAAAACAATAGCGAAAATTTAAACGAGCAAAGTATAAAACTTGATGAGCTTTTTTCAAAAGCCATGAGTCAAGATCAATTTAGCACAGGAATTTTTAGCTCAAATATGTCAAATATTTATAATTATCGTTTTAGAGGACAAAACGAAACTCCTATGCAAGCTAATATAGAAGAAAAACAAGAGCCACAAAAAGATATGGTAAAAGATCTTTTAAATTCTTTATGAAAATGAAGTAAGCAAACGCTTACTTCCAAATAAGTCCACTAAATTCAAACTCTTTTGCAAATTTTTTAAATTCCTCCTCTTCTTTTACATTAACACTTAAAATCAATTCAACATTTTCTTGAAATTTTTTTCATATGAAATGTTATTTTTATTTAAAAAATGCTCAAATCTTGCATAAAGATAAAAAGGAATGTTTAAACTTAAAATATTTTTAGCTTCAAATTCTAAAAGCATCGCATTTAAAATAGCTTCATTTGTAGCTTCACTATAAGCTCTTACAAGACCACCTGTACCAAGTTTAATCCCTCCAAAATAACGCACCACAATCACTGCGCAATTAATAAGCAAAGCCCCTCTTAAGACATTCAAACAAGGCATAGCAGAAGTTCCTTTTGGCTCACCATCATCGCTTTTATCTTCTATGATTTGATCAAATTCATTTAAATACCTATAAGCATATACAAAATGCACGGCTTTTAAATGCTCATTTCTTAGCTTTTGCATTAAAGTTTGAAAATCTTCAAAAGGACATAAAAAAGACAAAAAAGTTGATTTTTTGATTTCTATTTTTGCTTGATAAATTTGATCAATAGTTTTCATTTTTTCCTTAAATTAGTTATAATATTTAAATAAAATTATAATCAAAACAACTTATAAAAATTTAAGGATAAACTATGCTTCAAACTTGTATTTTTCCTGCAGCAGGTTATGGTACTAGATTTTTACCTGCTACAAAAACCCTACCTAAAGAAATGCTACCTATACTAACTAAGCCTTTAATTCATTATGGTGTAGATGAGGCTTTAGAAGCTGGTATGGAAACCATGGGCTTTGTTACAGGGCGTGGAAAAAGGGCTTTAGAGGATTATTTTGATATTTCTTATGAACTTGAACACCAAATCGCAGGTACTAAAAAAGAATATCTTTTAAGTGAAATAAGAACACTCATAGATCGCTGCACTTTTACTTTTACAAGACAAAATGAAATGAAAGGCTTAGGAGATGCAGTTTTAAAATCAAAGCCTTTAGTGCAAGATGAAGCTTTTGGAGTTATTTTAGCAGATGATTTATGTGTAAATGAAGATGGAGTAAATGTCTTAGCTCAAATGGTAAAAATTTATGAAAAATACCGCTGCTCTGTTATAGCTGTGATGGAAGTTGAAGCTGATCAAGTTTCAAACTATGGGGTTATAGCAGGAAATGCTGTGGAAGAGGATTTGATCATGGTAAATTCTATGGTAGAAAAACCTGATCCAAAAGATGCTCCAAGCAACTTAGCTATCATAGGAAGATACATTCTAACGCCTGATATTTTTGGTATTTTAGAAAATACTAAAGCAGGTAAAAACGGAGAAATTCAACTAACTGATGCATTACTTTCACAAGCAACTAATAATATGGTTTTAGCTTATAAATTTAAAGGAAAAAGGTTTGATTGTGGAAGCGTAGAAGGCTTTGTTGAGGCGACAAATTATTTTTATGAGAAAAGTAAAAATGCTAAATAATACTTTATTTTTTAAAACCCAAGATTTTAAAAAAATTACCGCTTATGCAAATAGAATGAATGATGAGTTAGAAAGTGGCGATATAGGGTATTATCATTTAGTAGATACAAGCTTTGATTTAATCAAAGAAAGTAAAGAATTTATCGCAACTAAAACTCATATAGAAAATATCGTTTTAGTAGGCATGGGTGGATCAAGTTGTGGGGTTAAAGCTTTAAAAGAGCTTTTATTTGATCAAGTAGAAGAAAAAAAACTTTTCATTATAGATAATACTTCCTCACATACTTTTACCCAAACTATGCAAAAAATAAATCCCCAAAAAACACTTTTCATCATAGCAAGCAAATCAGGCACAACTATAGAAGTGATTTCTTTATTTAAACTCATCATTGCTCATTTTGATTTTAAAAATGAAAATTTGCATGAAAACTTTGTGTTTATTACTGATTTTGAATCAAAACTTCACAAACTAGGAGAAGAATTAAACATAAAATGCTTTTTTATACCTAAAAATGTCGGTGGTAGATTTAGTGTTTTATCTGCTATTGGTATTGTTCCTTTGAGCTTTTGTGGCTATGATACTAAAGCCTTATTAGAAGGTGCAAAAGCTTGTTATGTAGATTTTTTTGAGAAAAAATGTGATCAAATTTTACAAAAGGCTTATCATTACTGCACACATAAAAGTGCGCATATTAATGTGCTTTTTTCTTATGGGGATGCTTTTAAAGGTTTTAATGAATGGTATATTCAACTAATTGCTGAAAGTCTAGGTAAAAAACAAGGCTTTAAACGCATAGGTTTAACTCCTATTGCTTTAATTGGTGCTAGAGATCAGCATAGCTTTTTACAACTTATCATGGATGGACCTAAAGATAAAACTGTTACTTTTTTAAAAATCAAAGATAGTCAAAAATCTCCTAGTATCCCGAATATAAGCTTTAATCATTTACAAAATTGTGATTTTACTAATGAAGTTAATTTACATAATCTTTTAAACGCGCAATGCGATGCAACCATGCATGCATTAATTGCTGAAAATTTAAGTGTTGATGTAATAGAACTTGAGAAATTAGATGCTTATCACTGTGGGTATTTGATGTATTATTATGAGTTATTTACTTCTGCATGTGGCATTATGCTTGGAATTAACACTTATGATCAACCTGGCGTAGAGGTGGGAAAATTAATACTCAAAAATATATTAAGTAAATAAATTTGCTTTATTGTAAAAAAAGAGTATAATGAAAATATAATAATTATTAACATTAAAATTTATTAGATAATAATAATTATTATTTAAGAATTTTATGTTATAATTTTAAAAATAAAAAAAGGAGATAACATGTCAGTAACAAAACAATTATTACAATTACAAGCAGATGCTCATCATTTATGGGTTAAATTTCATAATTATCATTGGAATGTAAAAGGTTTACAGTTTTTTTCAATTCATGAATATACAGAAAAAGCTTATGAAGAAATGGCAGAACTTTTTGATGATTGCGCTGAAAGAGTTTTACAACTTGGAGAAAAAGCTATTACTTGCCAAAAAGTTTTAATGGAAAATGCAAAAAGCCCAAAACTAGAAAATGGTAAAGATTGCTTTACTCCTGTAGAAGTTTTAGAATTTATTAGAGAAGATTATAAATATCTTTTAGCTGAATTTAAAAAATTAAATGAAGAAGCTGAAAAAGCAAGCGATACTACAACTGCAGCATTTGCTCAAGAAAATATCGCAAAATATGAAAAAGTTCTTTGGATGCTTAATTCAACTATCCAAAATACTTGCTCTATGTAAGAATTTATAATGTTTTTTGACTTGCAAAGCTTTATTGCTTTAAGTCAAAAAACAAATTTAACTTCTCAAGAGAAACTACTCTTATAAAATTCCAAGTTCGCTTAAGTACTATTTTATAATTATAATTTATAGCAACTCAATGTATTTTTAAACAAAAATATATCATTGAAAAATTATCATCATAAATATTATTTAGATAAGTATTCAGTTCAAGCTTTTATGTAGGATTTTTCACTAAAAAAAGCTAAATACTAAAAATCATTTTTATAATATCTATAGTTTAATTTAAAATCTACAACATGAGTTTTAAAATTCTTAACCCATAAGGGCTAAGAATTTAATGTAGATCTTCATTAAGTTTTACAGCTTTTTTGTTTAAAGCTGCTATCATCACTCCACTTTGAGAGTCTTGTCTAAAATGCAAGCCATTTAGCCCTGCTAATTCTAAACCTTTGTATATATCTTTGTCAAATTTAAAATCAGGATTGATTTTTTGAAGTTCTTCTTTATTTTTTAAAGCAAATTTAGTCCCTTCTAAAACAGCAATGCCTGCATCAACGATACAATTATCCCCTAAAGGAATTCCCGTAACCGAATTTGCACCCAAAAGACAAGCTTTACCAATGCTAATAGCATTACCACTTGTACCACTTAAAACACCAAGTATAGAAGCACCGCCTCCTACATCGCTACCTTCGCCCACAACAGCTGATGAACTAATACGCCCTTCTACCATACAAGCTCCAGTTGTACCTGCATTAAAATTCACATAAGCAGCCCCTGGCATGATAGTAGTACCTGCAGCTAAAACCGCCCCCATTCTTACTTTAGAACTTTCTAAAATTCTAGTATTATCCTCAGGAATAACATGAGCTAAAAATCTTGGAAATTTATCTACATAATCAATCCTTGGATACCTTCCACTCATTTTTAAATCAATCTCATTTTCTCTTAAAAAGTCTAAATCAATAGGCTTATTATCACTCCATGCAACATTTGGTAAAATCCCAAAAGCACCTGTTAAATTTAAACTTCTCAAAGGTACTTTTTTATTTGAAAGCAAATAAAGTTTTAAATACACACTTTCTAAGCTTTTTGGTGCTTCATCTTCAAAAATACAAACAAAAGAAAAAGCATTTTCTCTAAAATTTTCCTTTGCTGCTTTGATTGCTTCTATATTTTTATGCCCTTGCTCTTGTAAAAATGGCGCAAAGCATTCAAGTGCAAAGTCCAAATCTTCTTTAATCAAAGTAGCTACAAACTCACTTTCATTAAAATCAACATCAACCCCTCTTCTAAAAAAAGCTTCAAACATAACAGCTGCAGCGGCATAATTTTGCTCAAAATTAATCACACCAAAATTAGCTTGAAGTTTTTTATTAGGATCAACTTGACTTAGATCAAGTCTTGCTATAGCAAAAACTTTAGGCTTTTTATAATTAATCCTTTGTTCGATTTGCTTGATTAAATTTAAAAATTCTTCTTTACTTTCTATTGGCATATTTTCCTCCTTATTGCGAGCACGCGCTTTTGCCATTCATTATAGGTTGAATAGCTGAATTATCTACTTTACCTTCTTGATTAACCTTTTCTATAAATTCCCAGATTTTTTCAGCAGCTTGTAAATATCTTTTTGAACTTACACTCTCAGGCATATAAAAACTTACAGGCTTACCGCTATCTCCACCTTCTCTTACACTCATTTCGATAGGAATTTGAGCTAAAACTTCACACTTATAAGCTTTTGCCATTTCTTCTGTGGTGCCTTTACCAAAGATATCATATTCTTTACCATTATCAGGACATAAAAAGCCACTCATATTTTCTATAATACCTGCAACAAGAATGTGCAATTTTTCAAACATATCTAGCGCTCTTTTGCTATCATCTAAAGACACTACTTGAGGAGTACTTACACACACACCCGCACTCACTGGCACGCTTTGAGCTAGGGTAATTTGTGCATCACCTGTTCCTGGAGGCATATCAAGCAATAATACATCAAGTTCAGGCCAAAGCACATCAGCTAAAAGTTGTTCAATCGCTTTCATGATCATAGAGCCACGCCACATTAAACCCTTACCTTCTTCTATCAACACACCCATACTCATCATATAAACTCCATGAGATAAAATAGGACGAATTTTTTGACCTACAATTTCAGGTTTGCTTTTACTTTCACCTAGCATTCTTGGTATATTTGGTCCATAAATATCTGCGTCCAAAAGCCCTACCCTTTTACCCATTTTAGCCAAAGAAATCGCTAAATTTAAAGTTGTAGTACTTTTACCTACCCCACCTTTTCCACTTGAAATCATAAGGAAATTTTTAATTTGTGGAGCGATATTTTTACCACTTCTTGAATTGCTTTTTTCTTCAGGAATTTTTGGCTGTATGATTTCTAAATTAAGCTCTAAATTTAAATCTTTTAAAACATTTGCAATGTTTAGTCTAAGTTCTTGTGCAATTTGAGCATTAGCCGAAACGATTTCAACTACAATATGAGCTTGTTTTTCATTCAAATTAATCTTTTTTACAAAACCAAAACTTACTATATCTTTTTTAAATCCCGGATATATAACTTGTTTTAGTCTTTCTTCGATTTTTTCCTTCAATTTTTCTCCTTGTTGTTTAAAATGATTAATTCTACTAACTTAAATATAAATTTTGGCTTTTATGGTGTATAATATCGTAACATTAATAAAAAATTAAGGTGTAACAAATGTTAGATATTTCCTTGATTATGCTATCAGCAGGGGAGTCATCAAGATTTAATGCTCCAGTAAAAAAGCAGTTTTTAAGACTAGGTGAACATCCATTATGGCTTTATGCAACTAAAAATTTAAGTTCTTTTTACCCTTTTAAACAAGTAATTGTTACTTCTGGTAATATTTCTTATATGAAAAGGTTTGCACCTGAGTATCATTTTGTTAAAGGCGGTAATACAAGAGCACAATCATTACTTAATGCTTTAAATTTAGTACAAAGTGAATATGTTTTAGTTAGCGATGTCGCAAGGGTTTTGATTTCTAAAAACCTTTTTAATAATATTATAGAAAATTACGATAAAGCAGATTGTATTACACCTGTTTTAAAAGTAAGCGATACAGCAATTTATGCTCAAGAAGTTATCGACAGAGATAAAATAAAACTCATACAAACCCCTCAACTTTCGCGCACAAGTATGCTCAAAAAAGCTTTAGAGCAAAATGCAAATTTTACCGATGATAGCACAGCAATACAAGCTATTGGTGGTAAGATTTGGTATGTACAAGGTGATGAGTTAGCTAAAAAAATTACCTTTAAAGAAGATTTAAAAAGCTTAAATTTACCAAAACCATCTTGGGAAATTTTTAATGGAAATGGTTTTGATGTGCATGAATTTGGAGAGCAAAGAGCCTTACTTTTAGGCGGAGTAAAAGTACATGAAAATATGGGCTTGAAAGCTCATTCTGATGGAGATGTGCTAGCTCATGCACTAATTGATGCGCTTTTAGGTGCAGCAGGACTTGGAGATATTGGAGAACTTTTTCCAGATAATGATATACAATATAAAAACGCTGATTCTATGCTTTTATTGCAAAATGCTTATACTTTGGTGCAAAATTATGGATTTGAGCTTGTGAATGCTGATATTACTATCATAGCCCAAACACCTAAGATGAAAGATTTTAAAGAAGATATTGCTTTTAATATAGCCAAAATATTAAAAGTAACACCAAATAAAATCAATATCAAAGCCACCACCACAGAGCATTTAGGTTTTGTAGGAAGAAAAGAAGGAATTGCGGTTTTAGCAAATGTAAATTTAAAATATTTTGATTGGATGAAATTATGAAAGTTTTAATAGTAGAAAATGAATTTTATTTAGCTCAAAGCATAGGTTCAAAACTTAATTCTATAGGTTATGATTGTGATATTATTGCAAATGTTAATGAGCTTGCTCATCATGATTATGAAATCATTTTGCTTTCTACTAGTATGGCTAATTTTGAACATATTGTAGAAATTTTTAAGCATAAAATTATTATTTTACTCATATCTTATATAAGCTCAGATACAGTTTTAGCGCCACTAAAAGCCGGTGCGAGTGATTATATACAAAAGCCTTTTATGATAGAAGAATTAACGCGAAAAATCAAACATTTTCAAGAATTTAAGAAAATAAATATTTTAAATCATACTTATCAGTCTTATTTAAAACATAAATTTGAGACAGCTAAATTACCAACTTTTGATTATAAAAAATTCAAATTGCCTTTAATTTTAAAAACTAATAATCAAAATTTTGCAGATCATTTTGTATTTAACTATACCAATGAGCATAATGTCGCAAATATTTATATAGATCTTTCACATCAACAAAATTTAGATAAAATCTTTAAAGATAATTGTTTATACTATCTTGTAAATTTCCAAACTCTAAAATCATCAGACAAAGAAAAAGTGTTAAACCTTGCTTTAAAAAAAGCTGTTATTATACATACAAGTACAAATGTTGAACATAGTGATTTTCAAATTTTAGAACTAGGCGAGGATGAGAAAAACTTCGAAAGTAATGGAATTTTAACTATTGATGATTATGTTAAACATATTATCATTAGTTATCAAAATGTCTTTCCTGATACAGATTTGTCAAAAAAATTAGGAATTTCTAGAAAATCTTTATGGGAAAAAAGGAAAAAATATGGCATTACAAAGAAAAAATAGTATTACAATCTCAGAAGAAGAATACGAAGTTTTATGTTTTATCAAAGAAGGAGTTTTTGGTTCTTTTACAAAATTAATGAATCAAAAAGAAAGAGATGAAGTTATAGCCACAGGAATGATACATAAACAAAAAATTCCTTATACTCTCACCTTTGCACCTGCAAGTACAAAAGAAAATAATACTGCTTTAGAAAATGCAAAAGTTGGCGATAAAATAGACTTTATTTGCAATGATAAACCCATAGGACATATCATTTTAGAAAGCAAATTTGAAAATGATAAAAATAGCAATGATATTTTTAGACCTAATGCTTGCTTGATCCAAGATTTTGGAAAAATTTGTATAAGTGGCGAATTTGAAATTTATCACAATAATATCAAAGCCATTAAAGAAGATTTTGAAAAAATCAAAAAAAGATTAAATCCTTCTAATATCACAGCCATTGTTTCAAGTTTTGATCCTTTTCATAGAGCACATGAGAGAATTTTAAGATGGGCTATAGAACAATCTGATTTAGTGATTATTTTCCTTATAGAATCCTATGAAAACAACGGATTGAGCTTAAAACTCAAAAAGCGTTGTTTTGATGTTTTTGCGCAAAATTACTTACCATCTTCTAGGGTTTTACTTATACCTTTACATAATATCAAAATTTTTGCCTCGCATTTAAACCCTGTGCTTGAGTGTGCTTTGGCTAAAAGTTTTGATTGCAATAAACTTTTTGTAGGACAAAATCATGCAGGACTTGGGATGTATTTTAATCAAAACAGAACCTTTACCGTGCTTGATGATTTTGCAAAAGATTATAATATAGAAGTTACCATACTTCCTGAATTTGTATTTTGTGATGAATGTAAAATGGTAGTAAGTACCAAATCATGTCCCCATGGAGCTCATCATCATATGAAATACCATGGTGATTCTTTAAAAAATTTACTTAGACTTGGTATCATTCCACCAGCAGTTTTTATAAGAAGAGAAATTTCAGCTTTGATTTTATCTGAGCTTTTCCCAAATCGCTTTCATAATAAACAAAATATCTATAGTAATCTTTTCCCTACACATGGTATTTTAGAGTATCGAAGCGATAAAGAATTTTATGAGCAACTTATAAAACTTCATCAAATGTCATATATGGTGTAATCATGCAAAAATTATTTTTAACTTTTTTTTATTCAGGTAGTGTTAATAAAGCTCCAGGAACCTTTGGTACAATAGCAGCGCTAATCCCTGCTTTTTTTATTTTAAGGTATTTGGGTATAGGAACTTTGATCTTACTTGCAATTTTACTTTTTTTAATCTCTATAAAAATCATCGATCAATATGAAAAACAAACAGGCATACACGATGATAAGCATATTGTAATAGATGAAGTTGTTGGGGTATTTTTAGCCTTGGCAATTTGCGGACAGAGTGTTTTTACTTTTTTGCTTTCTTTTGTTTTATTTAGATTTTTTGATATCACAAAACCTTCTATCATAGGTAAAATTGACAAAAAAACAAAAGGTGGTTTGGGTGTAATGCTAGATGATGTTTTAGCAGGAATTTTCGCAGGATTATTTAGTGCAGTAATTTATGGAATTTTACTTAAATTTGATCTTTTATGGTTTGATATAAGCATTATGGAGATATTTTAGCTTTAAAAAACACAGTCTAAAGTAACTATAAACATACCGAAAATAGGTAAAACAAGAAAGATGTGAAGATCGTGGAGTAATTGTTGATATGACTGAATAAGATCAACTTATCAAATGCAATATAATTTTTCTAAGACAAGATTTGCTTAATCTATCTTAGAAAAACCTCAACTACAATTTTCTTATTTTCTATTACAATAAAATAATTTTAATTTTTAAAAAAGTTAGTATAATTACATAAGGGTGCAACGCCAAAGGGGTGCAACCCTTTAGCGTTAATTTATAAATCCGCTTGCAAGAACCAAATCTTTATCGTAAAATACCGCCATTTGTCCGCTAGCAAGCCCATAAACAGGCTCTTGTAAGATGATTTTTGCACTTTTATCTTCATTAATCAAAACTTTACATGGGGTTGATCTTGATCTATAGCGTATTTTTACTTCACAATCTAGCTCTTTAGCATCAACAAATAAATTAATATTATCAAGATTAAATTCACTTATCTTAAGTTCTTCTTTTTTACCTACTATGATTTCATTTTTTTTAGGATCAATTTTTAACACAAAATGTGGCTCATGAGCCCCGCGTACCTCAAAACCTCTTCTTTTACCTATGGTATAGTGCATATAACCTTCGTGTTTTCCTACTTCTTTACCACTACTATCTCTTACAATACCTGGAATTTTAGTATCCATAAACTGATCTAAAACTTGCACATAAGTATCTTCCACAAAACAAATTTCAGAACTTTCCTTTTGTGTTGCAAAAGATTTTAAAACATCAATTGTAGAAGCAAATTTTTTCACATCTTCTTTTCTCATCTCTCCAAGAGGGAAAATCAAATATTCCAAAGCCTCTTTCTCTGCATTTGCTAAAAAATAGCTTTGATCCTTACTCTCATCAACTGCAATTTTAATCAAACCATTTTCTATCCTTGCATAATGACCTGTAGCTAATTTCTCACAACCCAAACTCTTAGCAAATTCTAAAAGCTTGCCAAGCTTAATAAAGCGATTACACAAAGCACAAGGATTTGGCGTCTTTCCTTCTTTGTAGGTATTAACAAAAGGCATATAAACTTGATTTTTAAAATCTTCTTGTAAGTCTAAAATATGATATTTGATGTCTAAAAATTTAGCAACTTTTTCAACTTTTTGTATATTTTCTTCATGATAATTAGCTTTTCCATGAAGCTTCATATAACAACCTATAATCTCATGTCCTGCTTGCTTTAACTTATAAGCAGTTACAGTGCTATCTACACCCCCACTCATTGCAACAAGAATTTTCATCTTTTTCCTTTATCATTCTTATAATTTCATCTAAATCATCACTTATACTATACTTTAACTCATCATTTTTAGATATAGTTCCAAGTTCTAGTAAAGAAGTTTTGATAAATTCATCAAGAGGTTGCCAAAATTTTTGCCCAACTAAAATAATAGGAACATCTTTTTTAAAACTAAGTTGCTTAAGAGTAAGAATTTCAAAAAATTCATCTAATGTTCCAAAGCCGCCTGGGAAAATCACAAAAGCTAGACTCTTTTGGATAAGAGCCATTTTGCGAATGGCTAAGCTCTTAAAAGTGATATTATACTCTAAAAAGTCATTTGCTTTTTGCTCAAATGGTAAATGTATATTAAATCCAAAAGATTTCAAGTGCGAAGCTTGACTTTGCATAGCCCCGTAATTTGCAGCTTGCATAATACCACCGCCACCACCACTGATGATGCTATAACCCTCATCAGCTAACTTTTGAGCTAATTTTGAAGCCAAAATACAATACTCATTGTCTTCTTTTAATCTTGCAGAACCAAAAAAAGTTATAGCATTTTTTAGGTTTGGCATGTTAGCAAATTTTTCTAAATCTTGGATTATTTTTTCATTCATTTTATAACCTTTAGTTAAAATAAATTCTATTCTAGCTAAATTTTTATAATAATCTTTTATGTAATTTTTAAATAATTTTCTTTTGCAAACTGCATTAAATTAGATTTTTTTAAATTTCTAAACTTTCAAATCCACACTTTTATATATTATACACACTTAATTATGAAAAGATTTTAGTAAATTCGTTATTATTTAAATCTTTACATCTATTTTAACACCAAAAAGAATTTTCAACTCATCGCTTGTACTAAATTTATCTTCTAATAGTTTTTTTACAAGTTCGTTTCTTGTACTATCATCTTTGTAAGTTTCTTTGTTTTTACTTTCTGCTTGTATAGGTTTAAAGGGTTTTTCTTTGTCTTCTTTTTGATTGTTTTTATTAGCTAAGAACCTATCTATATCTTCTTGAGTAAGTGACTTACCAAGTTCATTAAAAAATTGTTTTTCTCTTTGTGCCCTTTCAGCACCCCATATTTTCTCAAATTCATTCATACTTGTAAGAGTTTTTAAAAGATCAACTTTTCGTTTATGAAGTGCGGACAAATCTACGCCTTCTGTAAGATAGTCTGTGCCAAATTTATTAAGTATTTTTATTTCATCCTTGCTTAGTTTATCTTCCGTATATCTTTTATATAAAGAGTTTTCTACTTCTTTTACATCAGGAGATCCATTATACCCTTGTTCTTCTTTGGTTTTTTCAGAGAAATTAAATTTTTTTATCACGGAATTAAAATAATTATCATCGTTTTTAAGCACAGATTTTTTATTGTTCGTGTTATTGCTTAGATAATTAATATTTGTATATTGAGTATCAAAATTTACCATAGAAAACCCTTTTTTTATGATATTTTATTAAAATAATCTTGGATTCCAACCACCCATGGCATCTTGTATAGAATTTTGATATTTATAAGCAATTTCTCTCATGATTGTATTATTATTTAACATAGGACTAGAATTATATTGATATATTTGTCCATTCTTTACATTATAAACACCGACTCCATAAGTAAATAAAACATAAGGCTGTCCTAAATTTGAGTATTTTATTTGTCTTTTTACCTTATATACAGGACGATATTCAGCAGGAGAATTAGCACTCGCTTGCAACCAAGAAATTAATCTATCTCTACTAGGGTTTGAGCATTTTTCATCTCCTGCACCACATAGACCCTTGTTAAGATTGCTAAGTTCGTATTCTGAAAAATCTGCAATTGCATAAACTTCTGAAATTAAATTTGGACGATCTTTAAAAAATTTAAAACCGACTAAATATCCACCCTTAACTTGTTTCATTTCATCTACATTTAGAACTTTTACGCCTTGAGAATTATCACTTAAAGCACCATTACTAACTTTAGCTAAAAAATCCCCAGCAAAAGCAGAACTTACTAACAAAGAACCTAAAATTAAAGAACTTGCTAACTTCTTTAACATAACTTCCTTTTTTAGCTATTTTTACTCTTTTTTAAAGAATATCATAAATTACATATTAAAATCAATTTGTTATTTGAAACATTTATTGTTTTAATGGAAAAAATCTAAAAATATTTAGAAAGGTAACAATGAAAAAGATTTTCTTAACATTTATGGTTTTACTTAGTTGTATTTTTGCTAGTGATGAACTAAGTATAGACAGTTTATTTAAAAAGCAAATAGGCTTAAGAAGTATCACAAGCTTTTCTTTGCTTAGTACAGGAAATGCAAATTCTTATGCACTTTATCCCAACATCATTGTAGGTGGAGATCCTACAATTTGGAATGATACAAAGCAAGTGTTTTTAACTCAAACTTTCATTTATACCCTAACACCCAAGTTCGATATACTTGTGTCAGGGGGCGGAAGTTATGCAAGAGCTGAATATACAAACTTTTTTACAAATGAGTATTCTAGTAAAAACAGAATATGTTTTGATGTTTATGGCTAGGTTTTATTTATACAGGAGATAGCATTGCAGATTTAATTCCACAAATTACCTTTCAAACTGCAGTCATTCAAAGAGAAAAAGCAATCAATCAAACCAAAAACTTTTATCTAAAATCACAAAGCTTACAAGCTAGTTTAAGGGGATATAGCGACCCTGTTGTATATAGCATTTATACCGGTTTTGGTTATAATCAATCAAGAAAATTTAAAACCCTTAAAATAGAGTATGGAAATAGTATTTATGTGGGTGGGGATTTATCTATCATACTAAGTCCTAAGATTACTTTGGATTTAGGAGCAGAGCAAAGATTTCAAACCGAGCAAAAAATCAATGGCTATCAAAATTCTGAAGTGCGTTCTATTCCAACTTTAAGTTTAGGTTCTACTTATAGCATTAATTCAGATACCGCAGTTTCTGTTAATGCTAGTTTTGGGGGAAGTTCTGCTTCGCCTGATAGTATATTTGGGATAAGCTTATGGAGAAAATTTTAAAAATTTTATTATTTTTATCCATTCTTTCTTTGAATGCAAAAGCAGAATGGGTAGTCAAGTCTTATCAAGAAATTAAAAACGAAAGAGTAATAAGACAAACTTACGAGCAATCTTGCGGGGCTTCATCTTTGGCAACTTTACTCAATATACTTGATGATAAAAAGTTTGATGAGCTTAAACTTTTACAAACCATGAGCGGACAAAAGCTTTATACGGATATGGTAAGCTTTGCAGATTTAAGCGATGCAGTTAAAAAACTAGGCTATGAAAGCAATTCATACCAAATCAATAGAGAAAGCTTAGACAAGCTTGTAAATATTCCAATGCTTGTAAAAATTGAAGATGACCCATGCTTCCCACATTTTGTGGTAATTATTAATCACAAGGGGAATTGTTTACAAGTGCTTGATCCAAGCCATGGAGAATACATAAGCTCTAAAAGTCAATTTTTTAGCATTTGGGATAGATATAATAAAGGCAGTTATGCTTTAATTGTTGCTCCTAAAAAAGAGTTAAAACCTTTCAAGCTAAATACTCCAAAATCTTTGCATTTTGATTTTAAGCCTTTTAGCTTATATTGATTTTTATTGTTTTTTGATTAGAGAACTAATTTTTCATCTTAATTGCTCTAATCTTTCTTTTTTAGAGCCAATCTCAGTAATTTGTACTCCAAAATTTCCATCTACAATAACTACTTCCCCATAGGCAATCTTTTTATCACCTATTAAAATTTCTAAAGGATCATTAGCTAATTGATCAAGCTCGATAACTGAACCTATGTCCATAGTTAAAACATCCTTTAAAAGCATTTTTTTACTACCAATACGCACTCTTATAGGCAAACGCACATCCATAATCAAGCCGATATTTCTTAACTCTTCAACGCTTGCTAAGGTTTTATGGTCTTGAGTATGCTCTTCATGAGTTGTAACAATTTCTTCTAAATCAGTTTTAGTTAAAACTTTATAAATTTTCTCATCAAATACTAAGGAAATTTTCTCTTCTAAATCAGCTATTTTTAAATTATATAAATATATTTTATGAAAGCTGCCAAGTTCTAGATTATCTGCAACAAATTCACAATTTTCTAAACTAAATTCCATTTTTGGAATTTCTTTTTGTGCACCTAAGGTTGTAGAAAATGCTGAAATGATATTTTGTATAGCTTCTTTAGCCGCGTCCATTTCATCTTCATTTAGCTCACTATTTTTAGAGATTTCTTCTTCTCCCATCATCCACTCACCAATTGCACTCATTAAAACCGCACTTGCTAAGATTTTGATTTTCATCTCATTATTGACACTAAAAGTAGCACTAACTAATGGCGGAGTCATAGAATCTTGAGAATTTACATCATACTCATAATACTCGCTAAATTCAGCACTTTTCCCTGTTAAGCCTTCTATTGTGCTTATGCACTCGTTGACAAATATGCCTAAAAAATCATTGATCATCTTCTTCCTCTTCTAATTCTTCATTTTCATCATAAGAATTTGCCTTTGCTCTTCTTTCATCTTCATATTTTTCAAGCATTTCTTTAATCTCATCTTTATCAGTTTTAATAAGTTCTAAGATTTTAATCGACTTTCTAAATCTATGAAGTCCTACTTGAGCTAAAAATACTTCTTTTTTATCTATGGCTACTATAGCTTTATCATCTGCACTTCTATCAAGTTTTAAAATATCTCCTTGTTTTAAATCTAAAAATTCATTTACATTGATAAAAGTTTTACCAAGCATAGCTTCATAAATCACTTCAGCACGACCGATCAAAGTTTTAAGTTCTTTGTTTCTTGACTTTTTAGCCGAAGTTTCACCCATCATAATATCACGATTTGCTAAACGACTCAAAATACTTTCCAAATGCACAACTGGATAGCATATATTTACCATACCACTTGAATTTCCTATGATAATCTCCATTACCACCATGATAACAATCTCATTTTGAGAAACAATTTGCACAACATTTGGACTTGATTCTTTTGCTTCAACACTTGGATAAATTTCCGTAACATTCATCCAACTTTCTTTAAGTCTTTGCATAATAATACGCAAAATAGAATCAAGCAAGTTAAGTTCTATTTCTGTAAGCTCTCTTAAGGTGTCAAAACTTTCACCTTGACCACCCAAAAGCCTATCTATCATAGGGAAAGCAATACTTGGATTAATCTCTAAAACACAATTTCCATCTAAAGGCTTAATAGAAAAAACATTAAAGCTTGTCGGTGAAGGTAAAGACATCAAAAATTCACCATAAGTCATTTGATCAACTGAGTGTAGTTTAATCTCAACTATACTTCTCATCATAGATGAAATTTGCGAAGCAAGATTTCTAGCTAATTTATCATGAATTCCTTTAATAGAACGAAGTTGTTCTTTTGAAACCCTATTTGGACGCTTAAAATCATATACTACAATATCTCTTTTATCTTCTATTTCTTCTAATTTTGAAGAAGCAGCACTATCATCGCTATCATCATCAACGACTTCTAAAAGAGCATCAATTTCTTCTTGGGAAAGTATTTCAGCCATTAAACTAGCCTTTCTCTAATCTTCTTAAGCAAACGCTTATGAATTTGTGAAATTCTTGACTCGCTAATCTCTAAAATCTCTGCAATTTCTTTTAAATTTAATTCTTCATAATAATAAAGCTGTATCACAAGCCTTTCTCTTTCTTTAAATTCTTCCAAAACCGCGTTGATTTTTTCTATTAATTCTTCTTTTTCTATTTGTTCTATGATATTACTATCATTAAAACAATTTAGCTGTTCATCTAAAGGCATAACAAGCGATATAGCATGAGCTGCTCTTGCTTCTTTTACCTTTTCTACTTCTAAATTTAATCTTTGTGCTAAATACTCATCATCAGGTTCTTTTTCATTTTCTTGATAAAACTCATCTATAATAGCGTCAATATCTTTGATGATTTTTCTATTGCTTCTACTCATTACATCAAGGCTTCTTAGATAATCAAGCATAGCTCCATTTACTCTTTTTCTTGCAAAACCCCAAAAATTGTCATTTTGTTCTTTATCATAGCGACGCGAGAGTTTAATCATCTCTTCTACGCCAATACTAATTAAATCATTTACATCAATACTTGCAGGCAAACGCTCTTTAAGTCTAAAAGCCATAGCTCTTAATGCGGGCATATAAGAGATGACTAAGTCATCTTGTTCTTTTTTTAGCGTAGAAGCATAAGCATTATGCGGCTGCATGTTTTACTTTTCTTTTTGAAGAGCTATCAAGTTTTTTAAGGTCTTCACGCTCTTCTTGAAGTTTTTCAAGCAAGTAATCCATTTTCTTTTCTCTTGCAGCTAATTCTGCTATAAAGCTATTATTTTCATTTTCATATTTTTCTTTATTAAAGCTTCTACCACTAATTTTATTTGCATCTACAAAAATCATAATTACTATATGGATTAACACATAAAATACAAAAGTAATCAAACAAGTATATACAACTATCTCTACTGCATCTTCTATATTAACTATGGTGAACATTAATCCTATAAAAAAACCACAAACAGTAAAAAAAGCAACAAAATTTTCTGGTCTCATCTTTTTCCTTCAATCTAAAAACGATCCAAAAGCTTTTTGAAGAAACTCATAATGCTTTTATCTCCCACATTATTAAGCACTTTTTGTTCCAACCTATACAAAAGCTTAGAAGCTATGGCTTTGAGTTCATCACTTGCATTAGTATCATCATCGCTAAATAAAGTTCTTTTTTTAATACTAGAACTAATATCTTTACTTTGACCTAAAAATCCTAAAAATTCTAAATTTAAATTATGCTTAATGTTAATATCTGCTACTTTTTTAATATTATCAAAAATTCTTAAAGCCTCATTTTCATTTCTAACTACATTAAATACCATTAATAAATTCTCTTTAGTCTTTGAAGTAGTTTTTATAGTAGCATAAGCATCGGTAATTGCGGCAGGATCAGGTACAGTTATGACAATAACCTCATCAGACATTTCTAAGAAATTCCCTATATTGCCACCAATACCTGCTCCTGTATCAATGATTAAAAAGTCTAAATCATCTAAAATACTTGTTTGATTTAAAAATCTCTCATAAATATTTTTATCATTGTATTTTAAAATTTCATCGCCACTCTCACCTGGGATAAGCCATAAATTTGGCTTGACTTCTATTAGAATATCTTCTAGTGAGCATTCACCTTTTAAAACATGTAAAAGGTTTTTTTCTACACGCACATTTAAAATCACATCTAAATTTGCAAGCCCTATATCTGCATCAAAAAGCCCTACTTTATATCCATTTTTAGCTAGGATGTTGCCCAAATTTGCACTAAAAGTACTTTTTCCAACTCCACCTTTACCGCTAGTAACTGCGATAAAATGGGTATGTTTTACATTTGAGTTTTCATTTTTTACTAGATCTTTTAATTTTTCTGCTTGATTACTCATTTTCATCCCTTCTAAAACCTTCTAACACACAACGCACCAAAAAGTCGCTATTTGCTACTTCTATATCATCAGGTACTTCTTGACCTATGGAAAAAAAGCTCATCGGAGTGCTAGTTTCATAAAGCAAAGAAAACACATTTCCAAATACTTTTGTTTCATCAAATTTTGTAATGATTAAAGTGTCTATATTTAAAAATGAAAAATTATTATAAGTTTCTAATAAATCTTCATATTTTGTATTTGCTGAAAGCACTAAATTCACATCAATTTGCGCATTAGAATGCGATAAAAATTCTTTTGTTTTTTCAAGTTTTGCCTTATCATACTGTGAATTTCCGGTTGTATCTACTAAAATAACCTCACAAGTATTTAAACTTCTAATCGCATCATCTAAGTCATTTGGCTCTATACTATCAATAATAGGAAGTTTCATCATCTTAGCATATTGAAAAAGTTGCTCTACTGCGCCTATTCTATAAGTATCAAGAGTTATAATACCGGTTTTATAGCGTCTATCTCCATAAGCATAGCGAAAAGCAAGCTTTGCTAAAGTTGTAGTTTTACCTACTCCTGTTGGACCTACCAACATCATGATTTTTTGCTTTTTAATTTCACTTTCTAAACGACATGGAAGCATATTACGCAAAAGTGAGTAAAAATACCTTTGCACTGCTTCTTGATTTGATTTCATGGTGCTTGGCATATTTTCAATAGTCGCTTTCATAATCGCTTCTAAATGCGCTTCTTGCATACCACTTGCTTTAGCTTGCTTATAAATACTTGCAAACTCAGGTGGTATAGCTAATTCTTTGCGTAAATCTGCCTTATCATCCCACATCATATCCACAAGTAAATTCATTTTATCATTAAGCTTGTTCATTTGTTTTTCAAAAGCTTCTATTTTTTTATCATAATTTGGATTTGGCATAGAAAAATCTTGATAGTTTGAAACCTTGCTAATTTCTGAACTAACTTGAGAAAGTTTGTTTTTTAAATTTAAAAAATTATCATCTTTTTTGCTTGTATTTAAATAAGGATTAATAGGTTTTTGCTTAGCTTTTGAAGAAAAATCAAGCACTACATCTTCTTCTTTTTTTTCATCTTCAAGTTTTGGAGTTTGAATTTTAGCCTCAGGAAAACTTGCTGTGTTTGGTTTTTTCTTTGGTGGCATAGGCAAATTATTTTGTTTTAAATGCTCTTCATAATCAGCTTCTTCAATCGCCACTATAACCTCATACAAAGGCTTTTGATTGATAGTTTTTGGACGAATTTGCTTATTAGTTACTATCAAAGCCTTATCGCCATAATCTTGCTTGACCTTAGGTATAATCTCATCTGTGCTTTCAACCGTAAAAGTATGAATCAATTGTCCCATATTTTTCCTTATCTTAACAAGCCCAAAGGCAAAGTTACGCTAATTCTATCATTTACCCCCGCATGAGGCACTATGCAATACTCATCTTTACGCGCTTTTTTTGAAAAATACAACAAATCCAAATCAAGCGTTCTAGGAGCATTTTTAAAAGTTCTTTTTCTTTTGAATTTAAACTCATAAAAAAACAAAACTTTTAAAAGTGCTCTTGCATGCAAACTTGTGCTTACAACCATCACTGCATTAGTAAAGTCTTTTTGCTCTTCAAAGCCAAAAGCTTTATTAATCAAAAATGGCGATGTTTGCAATACTTGCAAGCGTTTATCTTGCATTAAAAGCCTAAATAAACTCCGAAAGCGTTTTTTTTCATCTTCTATATTGCTTCCAAGTCCTATAATGGCTATGTATTTTCCTTTTTTATCAGCCTTTGAATAAAAAGGAAAAAAACGAATTTTTTCTAACCTTCTAGCCCCTTTAATCAGCAAGTTATAACACCACTGCCTTTTTTTTATCAAGATAGACCATATCTTCTATCCTAATGCCAAGTTTATCTTTGATATAAATTCCAGGTTCAATGGTAAATACCATACCTTCTTTTAGCTCATAATCACTTCTTGGACTAATATTTGGCAACTCATGTATATCAAGTCCCACTCCATGCCCTAAGCTATGAATAAATTCTTTTTCAAAACCTGCGTTTTTAATCACTTCTCTTGCGATAAAATCAAGCTCACTTGCCATCATACCAGCGCGTGCTTTTTCTATAGCTTGAAGTTGGGCTTGCTTAACCACTTCATAAATTTGCATAATTTCTTTATCTTTAAAATTTGGCTTATTTTTATCAAACACTATGCCACTCTCATCAAAACAAGCCGTTCTTGTGCGATCAGAACAATACCTTTGATAAACCACACCCGCATCAACTAATAACAAATCTCCATATTCTAAACATTTATCACTAGGTAAAGCATGCGCTTTAGCCGCATTTTCATTAATAGCTACAATAGGTGAAAAAGAAAGTCCTAAAGCACCTTTTTTTTGAAAAATTTCACACGCTTTAAAATGTAATTCTTTTTCGCTTTTTCCATAGCCTTCTTGGCTGATAAAATTAGCAAATTCTTCAAAGCATTCTTTGCCAAAATTTACAGCCTTTTGTAAAAGTTGTAATTCCTTAGCATTTTTTATAATGCGTTTGTTTTTACTCAAGTCTAATTTTTCCTCAAAAACGATATTTGCACTTTTACTAAGTTCTTTAAATTCAAAATAGCTAAAGTCTTTTGGGTCAAAATACACCCTATCAATTCCTGCTTTTTCTAAAAGCTCTCTAGCGCTATCAAAAAGATCTTGTGCTAAAACTACCTCAGCATTTTTTATCATTTCGCTAGCTTCAAAACTATATCTTGCGTCAGTGATGAAAAAAGCTTTATCTTCAAGTTTTAAAAATAAAGCATTATCGCAAGAATAGCCGCACTCATAAAAAAGTGCATTTTCGTTTTTTAAGATAAAATTCATTGATTTGCTTGTTGTGCTTTTGCTTGAGCTGCTTTATATGCATTGATTTGATCAAAAATTTGGAAAAGTCCCATTAGAGCCATATGATAACCAAAAGGACCAAAACCTACCACGCTACCTGCACAAACTGGTGCTATCATGCTTTTTTGTCTGAATTCTTCTCTTCTGTAAGTATTGCTAATATGCACTTCAATCACAGGCATATTAATCGCCGCAATCGCATCACGGATTGCTATAGAAGTGTGTGCATAAGCAGCTGCATTAATAATCACTCCATCTACACTGCCTAAGCATTCTTGAATTTTATCAACTAGCTCACCTTCAAAATTACTTTGAAAAAACTCAATCTCCACATTAGCTTGTTTTGCGGCTTGTTTCATTTGCTCGTGGATATCTTCCATTTTCATATTACCATAAATGTGAGTTTCTCTTACACCAAGCATATTAATGTTTGGTCCTTGTATTACCATAACTTTCATAATCTAACCTTTATTTAGTAAAATTTACTATATTATAACACTTTAAAGCTAAATTTTAGCTACAATTTACTTTTTTAAAGGATGGAAAATGTTTATAATAGCACCCAAAATCATCCTAACCTGTGATGATAAATTTAGTATTTTAGAAAAAAAAGCTATTCTTTTTGATGATAATATTTTAGAAATTGATAGCTTAGAAAATTTACAAAAATCCTACCCACAAGCTAAGCTTATACCAACTCCAAAAGATACCTTACTTTTACCTGCTTTTATCAATCCACACACGCATTTAGAATTTAGTGCAAATAATGGAAATTTAGTCTTTGGAGACTTTTTAAAATGGCTTGATAGTGTTTTTAATAACCGCGAGCAATTAAACGAAAAAGCCAAAGAAAAATTAATCTCACAAAATATTCATAAAATGCTAAAAAGTGGCACTGCTACTATAGGAGAAATTTCAAGCTTTGGGGGCGATTTAAACCCTTGTGTAAATTCACAAGCTAGAGTGATATTTTTTAATGAAATTTTAGGTTCAAATGAAAATTTTATCCAAGCAAAAAAAGAGGAATTTTTAACTCGTTATGAAAAAAGCATGAGCTTTAAAACTTCTAAATTTATCCCTGCTATTTCAGTGCATGCACCCTACTCAACCCACCCAGAGCTTGCTAAATTTGCTATAAAACTTGCTAGAGAAAATGATCATTTACTAAGCACACATTTTCTTGAAAGTAATCATGAAAACAACTGGCTAAGATTTAAAAAAGGTGGTTTTAAAAAGAGCTTGGCTAAATTTAGCAAAAATCCTATGCCACTTTACACTCCGCAAAGCTTTTTAGAACTTTTTAAAGATCAAAGGACTTTATTTACACATTGCGTGTATTTTAAAGAATGGAATTTGCTAGATAAAAATCTGCACTCAATCACGCATTGTGCTTTTTCAAATAGGCTTTTGAGTAAAAATACTTTTAAATTAAAATCTGCTTTAAAAAATGGTATTAATATCCATCTAGGAACCGATGGCTTAAGTTCAAATACTTCTTTAAGCATGCTTGATGAAATGAGAGCAAATTTACTTATACATGATGATTTAGAGTTAGAAAATTTTGCCAAAATGTTACTTTTAATGGCAACAAATAAAGCCGCAAAAGCCTTAAATTTAAACCTAGGTCAAATTCAAAAAGGCAAAATAGCTGATTTTAGTCTTTTTGCTTTACCAAATAGTGCAAATTTAAAACAACTTCCTTTGCAATTTATCTTACAAAGCAAAGAAGTGTTAAAACTTTTTATAGAAGGAAAAGAAATAATATAAATATCTTAAACAAGAGTTTCTAATCAAAATTAAAATATTTCTGTTATACTTAAAAATTATAAGAATCTTTAATAAAATTTAAGAAAGTCATATGAAAAAATATTTAATAATATTTATTTTTATAACTCAAATTTTAGCTTTAAATGATTTTGAAGTTATTAATGTTCATAAAGCACACGATCTTAATATCACAGGAAAAAATATAAATGTAGGTATTATAGATTCTGCTTTTAATGCAAATCATCCTAGTTTGCAAGGACAAATCATAGAGCAACAATACTCAACAGTAAATAATAAACCTTATACTCCTGATCTAACAGTAGACACTCACGGATCACATGTAGCAGGAATTATACTTGGTAATTTTAAAAACATTAAAGAACCATATGGGATTGCTTACAATGCGAAAATGTATGGAATTCAAATTTTTGGCTATAACAATGGAAGTCAAAAAATAATTCCTTATAATATTTATGATTATTTTAAAGATAAAGAAATAAAAATAATCAATAATAGTTGGAATACACAATTATATCCAATAGTAGGAATGAGTCAGCTCGGATGGTATGTATCAGATCTTAAAAAGCAAAATTCTAATTATTTTTTAAATTTAGCAAACAACAATAAACCGCTTGATGGGATTATAAAGTTAGCAAAAGAAAAAAACATTCTAATACTATTTGCAGCTGGAAATGAGGGTATAGTATCACCTGGATTTAATGCTACTCTTCCTTATTATGATGAAAATTTAAGATCATGGCTTAGCATTGGAGCCATTGATTCTTCTAAAATTACAAAAGATGAAAATGGAAAACTTATATTATCCTCTAAAGCTATAGCATCGTATAGCAATGGATTAAAAGGAGTTGAAAATTTTTCATTAGTAGCACCTGGAAGTTTTGTTAATTCAGTTAATGCTGCTTATAATATACAACCCATTTTTGGAAGACCTGATAAAAATTTATATGTTAAAATGAGTGGTACTTCTATGGCAACTCCTATGGTAAGTGGAGCTGCTGCTTTAGTGTCAGAAAAATTCCCTTTTTTAAATGGAAAACAAATAGCTGATGTTTTATTAAGTACAGCAAATAAAAATTACAAAACTCCAAAACTAACAGTAAAAGAAACTCAACTTCTTAATACTTCCAATGGAAGAAAACAATCCTATTATACTATTATTTATATAGATACGCCTATCCCTGATGATAAAAATAAAATAAAACAAGATTTGATAGATGCTGGATATTGGAGTTTTGAAGCAGATAAGATATTAAACAATCTAATCGACAAATATCCACTTATGCAAAATGCCAATGAAGACTACAAAGGAATACAAACTCTCAAAAAAGAACAAATCTTAGGACAAGGCATTCTAGACATTGAAAAAGCCATAAATGGTATAGGAATTTTAGATGCAAATAGATTAAATTTACAAGATATTACCGATACTTATGGCGAAAAAGAAGCTTACTATGCTATAAATACTCAAGGATATAACGCGATTTTTAGCAATGACATATCTCAAAAAAAATGGGATGATAGTTTACATAGACTCGATGCTTTAAATTCTCCAAAAGATGAAATACAAAATTTAAATATTGGATTTATCAAAGATGGTCAAGGGAGGTTAATTTTAAGTGGAGAAAATACTTATCTTGGTAAAACTATAGTAAAAGAGGGTGAGCTTTCCCTAATAAAAACACAAAATAATAAAGGAATTATAAGTGGAGAGGTTAAAGTTTTAACTAATGGTAAATTTAGCGGAAATGGTTTAATAAAAAATAATTTATACAATCAAGGAATTGTGAGACCTGGAAATCAAGACTTAAGTGATTTAATTGTAGAAGGTCTATATAACCAAAAAAACAATGCTATTTTGCAGCTTGATTTTGGAAATAATGGTAATTCTAAACTTATAGCAAATTCTTATCAAATAGAAGGTGGTAAATTACAATACATACCATTACCTATGTTTTACACTAGTGGCAATATAATTACTATAAATTTAGCTGGATTAAAAAATAATATAAATGACTTTGAAAAAGTTGAAATATCAGGAAACAATAGTATTGATTTTGTTGCTGTATTAGATGAAGATAAAGTTAGTATTAATAAGCCCGCGCC
>NZ_JANQDA010000011.1:0-56482 GCF_024723655.1 Campylobacter sp. RM5063
AATGATCAAACTCCAGGCGTTACTACTCTTAAAGGTGCTATGGCTGTGATGGATATAGTAGAAACTGCTACAGCAAATTTAGATGCCATTAGAGCTGATATTGGTGCGGTGCAAAATCAAATTACAGCTACACTAAATAACATCAGTGTAACCCAAGTAAATATCAAATCAGCTGAATCAAACATCAGGGATGTAGACTTTGCAGCAGAAAGTGCAAATTTCTCTAAATACAACATCTTAGCTCAAAGTGGATCTTATGCTATGAGTCAGGCTAATGCTGTGCAACAAAATGTTTTAAAACTCTTACAATAAATCCAAAGAATATAAGGCAGTTTTGCCTTATATTAAATTTCTTTTTTCTAAAATATCTTGTAAAGGTATGATGGCTATTTTTAAAGCTTTTTCTTGGACTAAAGCTAACTCGCTGATTTCTTCTAGCCAAGATTTATGTGCTGTAATCCAAGCAACAAGTTTATTTTGTTTATCGCTATCATTGCGCATAGGATTAACATAAATTTTTGAAAAAGAACTTTCAAGATGAAATAAAGAAGGACTTAAAACTTCTCTTAAGAAAATGTATTTATTGCTTTCTATAGTCTCTTTTAGTTGATCTATTTTTGCATTTAACTCATGTAAGGTATAGTGTGTTTTGCTTTGATAGTTTAATTCTTTATGTAATTTTTTACAAATTTTTAAGAATTTTTCATTAGCTTTTATATTTTGTTTGATTTGTTTGTAAGCTTTTAGCATAAGCTCTTGGCTATCTTTGCGTTTTGGCGGATTTAGCTTTGGAAAAGGTTTTTTTACTTCATCTTTTAAAAACTCTTTACAAATTTCTTTAAAAGGTTTTTCTATGGTTCCTTCTATCCTTGCCCCACCTTCTGTGGCATTGTAAATTTTTGCTTTTGTTTGTTTGTGAAATAAACTTTCAAAAATTTGTTTAAATAATATCCAAACCTCTGAACTTTGCACATAAGTTTTTCCGCCATAAGCTAAGGTTTCAAATTTTCCATGATCGCGTTCAAAATCTCCTTCGTGATAACTTTCATGTAAAAATCCTTCACTATGAGTTTGTCCATCATCACTATAAGCTAAATCTTGTCCTATTAAGATGATATTTTCATGCCCTAGTAAAAGTGCTAGTTCATAGTTTAAATGTGCTACGCTCATTCCACCGCTTACATAGCCAAAATCATGTAATCCTAAAGAATAAGCAAAAGGCATTGATCTTGAAACTAAAATATATTTTCTTTTATTTTTTTCTAAAAATTTTATACTATCTTTATATACTAGTGAAACTAAAATAAAAGTAATGTCTTTATCAAATTCTTTAAAATCATTATCAAAGCATTTTGAAGTAACATCATCTCTTTCTAGCATGCAAACATAATCAGGTTTTATACCCGCTTTTGCTAAGATAGGATAAGCGCTATCAGCACAAAATATAGTAGCTTTATTAGCATATTTTTTAAGTAAAGGAAGTTGTTTTTTTAAAGAAGGTCCAGTAGCTACCAATATAGCATTTTTGCTTTTATTTGATCTTTTTTTCTTAAATTCGCTAAAACTTGGATGTGTAAGCATTTTAGGTAAATTTAGAACAAATTGCTCTATGCCTTGCATAGCATCAATTGGATCATTTCCTCTTCTTAAAGCAATATTTTTAATAACTTTGGAATTTAAATCATTTATGTTTTTAATTTCTTCTTTTTGTCTTTCTTCATAAAATTCGCAATGAATATGTAGAGTGTAAGTTTTTAAAAATAAATTTAAAAAAGAGCACAATGTATCAGCTTTTGTATAGTTAAATTCCTTTGTATGGATTAAAATAAATCTATCTTCTAAAAGTTCTTTGGAAAAATCTATCATATTAAAAACTAAAAATATTAACTCAATGTCTTTTTCGTATACAATAACTTTTTTATGTTCTTTATTTGCAAGCAAACTTTTGTAAAATATACCATTGCCTAATCCATAGAAAAAAAGTATAGGGTATCTTAAGTATTCTTTATTAAATAACTCAATTTTTTCTTGTAGTTCTTTTAAAGGATTTATATATAAATTTTTTATATTTTTATAGCATATATTACAATTTAAAGGATCTTTATCAAAAACATAAATATAATCTTTAGCTTCTTTTATTCTACCTAATTTTCTTTTTAGTGTTTGATATTCACTTCCTTTTAAGGCTTTTAAATTTTTTTTAAAAATCTCTGTTTTCATTTTTATCCTTTTTGATTAAAAAAATAATATCGTCATTTTTTAATATATTTTTCTAAATTATTTTTAGTCAGAATGTCTTTTATAAAACATTTTTTGTTTAAAAGAATTATTTCTAATTTTTTTAGGGTGATAATAATGAGTTGAAAGTATTCTAAATGAGAGTTGATCCAAAATTTACTTTTTTCTTTTTGCATTTGTTGGCTTTTTGGGATTATTACAAAAATTTTTGCAAGATGAAAGCGTAGTTGATCTAAATAACAAGCGAGTAAAAGTCTTATTAAAGCATTATCTTTAAAATCATCAAGATCAAACTCGTCTAGATATTGTAATGTAATATTTGCATCAGATGAATTGTTGATAAAATTGATTATATTTTGATACTTTTTTAAGTATTTTTCTATATCTTCTAATAATTTAATTAATTTATGATAGGTCTTTAGCAAATATTCTTGTTTTTTATCCGGGGTAAAGTTTTCTAAAATAGGAAAATCTTTTTCAATTTTTTCTTTTAAAAACTCTTCACAAATTTCTTTAAAAGGTTTTTCTATAGCTCCTTCTATCCTTGCTCCACCTTCTGTGGCATTGTAAATTTTTGCTTTTGAATTTGTGATTAAATGTTCAAGATTAGTTTTAAACATATCCCATGCAATATGTGTTTTTACATAGCCCTTGCCACCATAAGCCAAAGTATCAATTTTTTCCAATCGACTTTCATAAGTTGGACTATGCTTGTAGTTTGTAGGGTGAGAGTGTCCTAGATCATTAAAAGCTAAGTCTTGTCCTATAAAGAAAATATTTTTAAAATTTAATAGATTGGCAAATATAAAAGCTAAATGAGCAACAGAAATTGCTAAATCAACATAACCAAAAGCATTTAAACCAAAATAAGTTTCAAAAGTTTCTTTTGATATGCATATAAATTTTCTATTATTTTGCTCTAGATAGTTAATTGCATTAGGATGAACTAATGAAGTTAAAATAAATAATGTGTTTTTATCAAAATTTTTAAAGTCATTATTAAAAAACTCCGCAGTAATTTTTCCTCTTTCAACCATAAAAACATAATCAGGCTTGATATTTTCTTGATATAAAATAGGATAAGCACTATCAGCGCAAAAAATTACCACATTATCTTGATACTGTTTGAGTAAAGGTAGCTGCTTGCTTAAAGATGGTCCAGTAGATACTATGATTGCATTTTTACTCAATGTATTTCTTTTATTTAGCAATTCTTTTAAGCAAGGTTTTGAAAGCATTTTTGGAATATTTTCCATGAATTGTTCTATCCCTTGTAAAGTATCTTTAGTGTCTGTTCCTTTTATAGTTGCAATAGATCTTATACAAGAGAGTATTTTTTGATTTAAATTTAAGATATCATTTGCAAATCTTTCATAGTATCTAGAATGTATTTCTAAAAAATATGTTCTTATAAATTCTCTAAAAGGATTTCTTGACATTAAAGAAAGTAATGCAGAATTTGGCATATTGCATTGTGCTAAAATTAGTTTATTTGTTTTTAATTCTTTTGAAAAATCTATATGAAAAAACAAGCTATATATTAATTCCAAGTTGTCTTCAAAAACTATGATATGCTTTAAATTTGGATTTTGCAAAAGAGCTTTATATAAAATTCCATTTCCAAATCCAAAAAAATAAAGCACAGGATATAATTTATACATTTGATCATATTTTGCCAGCATAGTATTTAATTCTAAAATAGGATTTTCATAAATTATCTTTCCTTGTTTATCTTTAATATTAATATCTAAAGAATCGTTTCCTTGTATTATTTTATATGGTGTTTTTTTGATGTTTTTAAAAAGTTTTTGAAAAGATGGGTTAAGGGATTGGATATTTTTCTTAAAAAGCTCATGATTCATAATTATACCTTTAAATTTTCTTTTATAGTTTTATTATAATTTTCAAGATATAAAATAATCTCATCAAAAAAATCGATTTGTTGTTCTAAGAAAGATTTTGTATTTTTTTCTTTTTCAACTTTGTATTTTAAAACCTCACATTCATTTTGAAAGCATCTAGCTTGTAAAATATCTGAAAAAAATTCACTTTTTGGGAGCTTAAGTCTTAGTTTTTCTAATCTTTCTAAGCTTTTATCTTTAATAGCTTTTTTACATTCATTGATAAAAATTTCACTTTGTTTTATTTGTTTGTTGAGTTTTTCTTTGCATTGTTTTAGTTTTTTTTGTGGATTTTTTGCTTTTGTTAAAATAATATTTTTTTCAATTTTTTCTTTTAAAAACTCTTCACAAATTTCTTTAAAAGGTTTTTCTATGGTCCCTTCTATCCTTGCCCCACCTTCTGTGGCATTATAAGTTTTGATTTTTAATATATCTCTAGCTAGAGCTATATCTTTTTCAAAACTTTTTAAAAACAAATACCATGTGAGTTGTGTTTTTACTTCTTTATTGCCTCCATATGCACAGATTGTTTTATAAACAACTTCTTCGTCTCCTTGATCACCATATAAATGTTCTTTTGGGTGAGACTTTCCATCATCACTATAAGCTAGATCTTGCCCTATTAAAATAATATTTTCAAATCTTAAAGCTCCAGCTAACTCATAAGCCATATTAGCAACACTCATGCCATTTCCCAAAAAACCATATTCATTTAAGCCAAGTTTGCTTTCAAAAAACAAAGGTCTTAAAACAAGCATATAATTTCTATTATTTTTTTCTAAATATTCTATGGTTTTAGGATGAGTTAAAGAAGCTATGATAAATAATATATTTTTATCAAATTCTCCAAAATCATTATTAAAAAATTCGCTAGTAAAATCTACTCTTTCTAGTGAAAAGACATAATCAGGCTTAATTCCCTCTTTGGCTAAGATAGCATAAGAGCTATCAGCACTAAAAATCACAACATTTTCTTGGTATTTTTTTAAAAGCGGAAGTTGTTTCATCAAAGAAGGACCTGTTGAAACTATAATGGCATTTTTTGCTTTTGCTTTTCTATCTTTTATTAGATTTTTAAAAGGCGTATGAGTGATGATTTTTTCTAAATTTATAATATTATGTTTTATTCCTAGCAAAGCATCTTTTGGGTCATTTCCACGAGCAAGCATTAGTGTTTTTATGAGATTTAATAAAATTTGCATCACATTTTGAGCATTGGGTGTATAAAAATTAATATAAAAATCATTATAAAAATGAAAATTGAAAATTTTCAGCGTATGTTTGATTTGCGGATAATTAAATAAAACTTTAAGTTGAGCGGTGTTGATATTTGGTGTAAAAAACAAAATAAGTTTTTCTTTTCTAAGAAGTGTGGTAAAATCAATCATATGAAAAGCTAGATATAAAATTTCTAATTCTTCTTCAAAAATAACAATATGTTTTAAATTCTGATTTTTTAAAAGTTCTATAAAAAATTTTCCATCGCCAAAACCATAAAAAAATAATACTGGATATAATTGAAATTTATCATAATCAAAAGAATGATTTTCATCTAAAAAAACTTGATTTTGCAAATCAAAAATTTTATTTTCTATGATTTTAAATTTATGATTTTGAGTGATTTTTCTCAACTCATAAGCTAGTATTTGATCTACTTCAAAAAGAGCTTGGGTGTTTTTTAAAAATAATTCTTTATTCATTTAAAGTCCAAATTTTTATTTTATTATATCAAAATTACTATATTTTATAAAAAACATTAAAACAAGGTATTTTTTATCCTTGAAATTTGTTTTTGGAGATTTTTATTTATCAATTCTTTTTCTAAATTTGTAATATTTTTTTCTAGACTTTCTTGTAATTTTTTTATATGGCCTATTATAAGTTCTAACCATTCTAAGTGTTCTTTAATCCAAAGATAATTTTTGTTAAAAACATCTTCTTTTGTTTTTGGGTTAAGTACATAAATTCTAGCAAGATTAAGCTCAAATTGAGTATTTAAAGGATTAACTAATTCTTTTAAAACATTTATTTTTTCAAATTTAGTTTTAAAACAATCTAATTCTTTAATCAATAATGAAAAATTCTTTTCATCATTTCCCATAAAATTTAATTTGTTTGATAAGTGAATGCATTCTTTGATTAAAGTATGGCATAGCTTTAAAACTTGATGAATTTTGTAAAATGCTTTTAACATTAATTCTTTTTGCTTGTTCTCATTTAATTTTTCAAGTTTAGCAAAAGGTTTTTTGAGTTCTTTTGTTAGTAGTTCTTTGCATACTTGTTTAAATGGTTTTTCTATGGTATGATTAATTCTGGCTCCACCTTCGGTGCAATTAAAGGTTGTAATATTAAGAAATTTCTTTGCATTAAAAACAGCTTCTTCTATTTGGGTTTTAAAAAGTATCCAGGTTTCATGTGTTTTAACCAAGCTATTTCCACCATAAGCTATGATTTTTTCTTGCTTAAATATATTACTTTCGTAGTTAGCGCTATAATAATATTCTTCTGGATGCGAAGCTCCATCATCAGCATAAGCTAAGTCTTGACCTATAAATATAATATTTTTAAAATCTAAATTTAAAGCTAAAAAATATGCCATGGTTGCTACACTACTTCCCATGCCCATATGTCCAAAATGAGTTAGTTTTAAAGAATGTGCTATCGGTGAAAAATCCATAATATTAATAATTTTTAATTGCTTTTTGATTAGATATATAAAAGTATTTTTGTGCACCAAATGTTTCAAAACAAACACTATATCCTTATCAAAATCACCAAAATTATTATTAAAGAATTCTGATGTTTTTTCTGTTCTTTCTAAAGATAATACATAATCAGGTTTTATATTGTGTTTTGCTAGTATAGGATAAGCACTATCAGCACAAAATATACTAGCATAATTAGCATATTGCTTTAATAAAGGAAGTTGTTTTATTAGCGATGGTCCTGTAGAAACTATGATTGCGTTTTTTGCTTGTTTTTTTCTTTTTAAAAGTAATTCTTTGAAAGAATAATTTGAGATAATATCAGGAAGATTATAAACAAAATTTTCTATACCTTGTAAGGCATCTTGAGATGAATTTCCATTGCTTAACACAACTTGCTTTATGTATTCTTGTATTTTTATGTTGAGTTTTAAAATATCTTCTTGATATTTTTCATAATAATTGCAGTGTAAATCTAAAAAATATGTTCTTAAAAAATTAAAGAAAGGGTTATTGTAGAAAAGTATTTGAAAATCAATCACTTTTAAATCATTATTATCTAAAATAATCAAAGAATTATTTTCTAATTCCTCACTAAAATCTATACATTGAAAACTTAGATAAATAAATTCTATTTCTTTTTCAAAAATAACTATTTTTTGTCTATTTTTGTTTTGTAAAAGGGCTTTATATAAAATTCCATTACCAAAACCATAAAAATAAAGCACAGGGTATAAAAGATATTTATCATTATATAAGTTTAGTTTTTCATTTAACTCACTAAGAGTATTGCTATATAGTGTATACCCCCCCCCATGATGTATAAAATTAATATCTAGGGAGTCTTTTCCTTGTAGAATTTGGAAATTTTGGGGTTTAAAATTTTCTAATTTTTCTTTTAATTTTTTATTTTTTAAAGCTTCTAAATTTTTATTAAAAATATGTTTTTCCATGATTATCCCTTGAAATGTTTTTCTTCTAAAGCTTTAGCAAATTCTATATCACAACTTGCTTTTTTACCAAGCATGATAGGTAAAAATTTAGGATGCAAACCTAGGCTCGGTCTTACGCTTTTTATATTTTCTCGTGTGAAAATATCACCTTTTTTGATGTCTTTGCTTGCGTATAAACTTCTTGCAAAATGGCGGTTTTTTAAAGTTTTTTCATCCATGCTAAATTCTTTGTTTCCTAAAGCTTGCTCGCTTAAACGCACCATAGAACACATTTGCTTAAATTCCTCAAAATCAAGACTAAATTTAGCATCAGCGCTATTTAAAGTTTTGTCTAATATAAAATGTTTTTCTATAACTCTTGCACCAAGAGCTACGGCTAAAGTTGGTGCTAAAAATCCCTCGCTATGATCACTTAAACCAATAATAGTGTTAAATTTTTCTTGTAAAGTTTTTATGACATTTAAATTTAAATCACAAATTTGTGAAGGATAAGCTGAGGTGCATTTTAGCAAAATCAAATTCGGATTGTTTTCTTCTTTAAAAATTTTAACAATCATTTCAAGTTCTTCTTCATAGGCTATGCCTGTAGAAACTAAAGTAGGTTTGTTTTCTTTTGCTACATAACGCAAAAAATCATAATCATTTGCTTCAAAGGAGGCGATTTTATAAGCTGGGGGATTAAATTGCCTTAAAAAATTTACATCTTCTTTAGAAAAAGGACTAGAAAAGCAAATTAAACCTTCATTTTTAGCACATTCAAAAAGTTTTTCATGCCACTCATAAGGAGTTTTAGCTTCTTCGTAGAGCTCATATAGTTTGCGTCCATGCCATAAACCACCTTCAATAATAAAATCTTTTTTGTCAGAATTTAGTGTTAAGCTATCTGGGGTATAGGTTTGAATTTTTATAGCATTAGCTCCTGCTTTTTTAGCTGCTTGTATAGTTTTTAAAGCTATTTCAAGACTATTTGCATGATTGGCTGAAAGTTCAGCGATGATGAAAACTTTTTCATTTATGTTAAAATTTTCTATAAACATCAAAAAACCTTTTTTAATTTAAATAAAAATTTACTATATTTTATATTTTAATTATTAATTGTGATTAAAGGTTTATTTAGTAAAATAAATTTATTATAAAGTTATCTAAGGAAAAAACTATGACTAAAACACTAGAATATTCAATTTATCACTTTTGTGAACACATTTTAAAACTTAAAATTACATCAACAAGCGTGATTAGAGGCGAGCTTTATGGGGCTTCTATACCTTTGTATTTTAAAGATGAAGAATATAGTTTTTATCTGTTTTTTCAAAAAAAGGCTCTTAATGAGATTGCGCAATTTTTATTGCATGAAGAGTTAAAAGAAGATGATCTAGCAGATTTAGTAAAAGAAGTAGCTAATCAAATTATAGGTTATGCCAAAAAATTACTTAATGACACTAATGGCAAAGATGAATATCGCTTGGGTGTTCCTGAATATTTAGGACGTATTGATGGATTTTCAAAAATCAAACTCAAAGAAAAATTTACTTATGAAATGAAAAATGCTCGTTTTAGAATAGGTTATAAAAAATTATGATAGAAGATCATTTAGGATTGTTGCAATCTTATGAAGATATTTTAGATATTAGCGTTGATTTTGTTAGTGAGCTTGGTACTACTAATATGAGCGTAAGAGAGCTTTTAAAGCTAGAAGTTGGTTCTGTGATAGACCTTGAAAAGCCAGCGGGTGAAAGCGTGGAACTTTATTTAAATAGAAGAATTTTTGGAAAAGGTGAGGTAATGGTGTATGAGAAAAACCTTGCTATAAGGATTAATGAAATTTTAGATTCTAAATCAGTATTGCAGTATTTCAAAAAAGAATTGCAATGAAATTTATTTGGATTTTACTACTTGCTTTACCTCTTTTTGGGGCAAAAATTCTTGATTACAATATTTATCCAAGAGAAGATAGGGTGGATATTACTTTTTCATTTGATGTTCCTTATAAAGAAGGTATTAGTCGAAAGAAAAAAGATGGTATTATTATTTTTACTTTAAATGCTAAAAGTGCAAAAGAGGAAGATAGAGCGTTAAATTCTGATATTATAAAAAAAATTAAAATTTTTTCAGAAGATAAAAAAACTTTTATAGCTTTAAGTGTAGGTGATAAAATACAAATTACCGCTGATGCGATTGGTGAATATGGTTTAAGATTGCGTGCTCAAAAAGAAGGTGTAAATTTAAGTACTAAAAAAAGCTTAGAGGAAAAAAACGAGGAAATAAAAATGCAAGAATATGATTTTACAAATTATATTTTAGTTGTAAGCGTTTTGATACTTTTGCTTGTTGGACTTTGGTTTTTAAAAATATATCTAAGACAAAAACACCCTTTAGATAGGAATTTTAATTTAATCTTTCAAAGACCACTTGATAGACACAATCAACTTGTAGTTTTTGAGTATGGTTTGAAGCGTTATACTATGATTATAGGAAACTCTAATGTGGTATTAGAAACAAATGAAGCTTTGATAAAAAATGAAGAACAAAACAAAGCACCTCAAAAGCCAAAAGAAAAAGATTTTGACTCTTATTTTGAAGAAAATAAACAAAGATTGCAAAATTTACTTTTAAAACAAAATAATTAATTTTGCTGATTAAAAGCCAAAATGATAAGTTTTGGCTTTGAAATTTTTTTGATTTCTTCTTTTGAAAAATAAATTTGTTTTTTAGTCGAGTATATATACAAAGTATGATTTTTTAGCGTGAAATCAAGATTCTCATCAGTGTCTTTTGCAAGTTTTTTTGATAAAGCTAAAATAAAATTAAGCCAAGCTAATATGTGATTATTTGGTAGTAAATCTTTTATATTTTCTATCGCAAATGGATTGATTTTTTTTCCATTGGCTTTTAAAATAGTAGAAATTAATAAAATTTCTTTATGTGAAAAACCAAAATGCAGGCTATTTAGAGCTATATAAGCACTATGTTCATTGGCAAAATAAAAATTAATTCTCTCGCCTATATGCGATAATTTTGCAGCATTTATAAGATCTTTTTTAAAAGTAAGATTAATTTTATGGATAGGCAAAAGAGTATCAAATAGTTTATTTGCAAAATAAGCACTTTTATCATTATAATCTATACTAAAACGATCTTGTATAGATTTTAAGCTTGGATTGAAATTCGGAGGAAATTTGGCATTAAATTTTGAAAAATCCGTTGTTTCGTTTTTTATTTTAGTATATTTTTGAAAAAGATTAGATAAAAATACACCTTCTCTAACACCCACTGCAGAGGTGATGATATTTTTAGCTTTTAAATTTTTTGCTAGTGCTAAAAATATCACACATCCTTCTTTTATAGTATCAAAACGATCTTTTTTTATGTTAAAATCATTTAAATTTTTAGCATTTTGAATTTTTTCTATGTGATTTTTTTCTTTTTCAAAACTATAACTAAAATTATGAATCATTTTTAACGGGTAAGAGTTTTTTTTCATTATAGAATTTGACAATGCCCTTAAACTTCCACCTATGGCAATGATATTTTCATTTTGAAAATGCTTTGGAACTTGTTTTAGTGCTTCTTGTATAAATTGGTCTAGTGCATTAAATTTTTTTGTATCGTAAAAAATTTCTTTTAATCTTACTGTGCCAAGATCAAGTGAAATACAATCTACAATCTTACCTTCTTTGATTAAACAAAGCTCAGTCGATCCTCCACCTATATCTATAGTGGTGGCATTTTGAATATCTGATAGTAAATTTAGCGCAGCAAGCCCACCTAAAAATGACTCTGTTTTTCCATTAATACATTTTATATTTAAACCTACATTTTTTGCTATTCTAGCTATGAAATCTTTAGCATTGGGCGCATCTCTTAATGCAGAAGTTCCAACAGCAATAATTTTTCTACATTTTTCTTTTAAAGCTTTTTCCTTAAAATAAGTTAAAGCTTTTTCGGCTTTAAGCATGGCTTCTTCTTGAAGAATTTTATTATTATTGTAAGCATTTTCTCCAAGTCTTACTTTCTTTTTGTGCTCACTGCAAATGAAAAAACCATATCTTGAGGTTTTTTCAAAAACTACCATACGAACGGAATTAGAGCCAAGGTCAATTACTGCTGTTTTTTTAGCCATTAAATATCTTTATTTTTATGTTTTAAACGAAGCTCATCAATGCTTTCTACATTATCAGGATCAGGTATGATACAATCTACTGGACAAGCTACTATACAAGCTGGTTCTGAAAATTCATTCACACATTCAGTACAAAGATCAGGATCTATGACATAAATTGGATCATTATCATAGATTGCTTCATCGGGACATTCTTCCCTACATGCATCACAGGATATGCATTCTCTAGTGATTAAAAGTGACATATTTTTTTCCTTTTTATAAGTAATAAAGCAAACTTATACTATATAAAAACTTATAGGTAATTTAAAATGAAAGAAAAAACAAAATCTACTTTTTAGAATGATTAAATCATTCTAAAATTTTAGTTAGTTTTTTTAGGAAAACAAAAACGATACCCTCTACGACGCACGGTTTCTATGGTAGAGATGTTAAGCGGTTTATCCATTTTTTGTCTTATTTGATTGATTGCAACCTCTATAACATTTGGAGTTACAAGTTCAGGTTCTTCCCAAATAGCATCTAAAAGTTGTTCTTTTGACACAATCTGATCTGAATGTCTAGCTAAATGAGTTAAAACTTCAAAAGGTTTTCCTTTTAATTCTATATCTTTTCCTTGATAAGTGATTTTTTCTTCATCAGGATCAATCACTAAATCATCAATTTTGATCACATTTGTTCCGCCAAATCTAAGTCTAGCTTCAATTCTCGCCATTAAAATTTCAAAATCTAAAGGTTTTTTTATATAATCATCTGCTCCAGCTTTCAAAGCTTTGATTTCATTTTCTTTATCTGCTTTTGCGCATATTGTAACTATAGCGGTTCTTGGAGATTTTTGCTTAATGGCATTAATTAAATCACTTGCATCATTATTGCCAATAGTCCAATTTGATAATACTAAATCATAGTGTCTAATACCTATAAAATACTCAGCGTCTTTAAAATTTTCTGAAGTATCACTTTGATAGCCAAACTCATTTAAGGTATTTGATAGAGTTTTATTAAGTGATGCTTCATCTTCTACAACTAAAATACGCATTTTATTCCTTTGAAGATAGTTTTAGTGCAAAAGTATAACACAAATTAAGCAAATGTTCAAAATTCTTTAAAAAAATTTTAATATTTTTTACTCAGACTAGCTCCAACGCATGCATTTTTGATAATATCAGGTTTGTAACAAGTGATATTTATAAATTTAAGCTTTTTATTATGTTTTTTAATATCCTTGCATATGTATTTTAAAGATTTTTCTATAGTTTTAAATTTTTTCTTTTTATAAATTTTTTCTATTCTAATACAAAGTTTTGCATAATCTAAAAATTTTTTACTTTTAGCTTCTAGTTCTATAATAACTTTTTGTTCTTGAATTCTTTCAAAATCCAAAAGCCCTATAATACATTTAAATTCTAAACTGACTTTTATATGACTTTGCATTCTTGTTTTCCAATAAGCCTTAAAATATTTGGTATATGTTTATAAATTACTATAAATGCAATAACAAAAATTGGTGCATGGGTGTTGATCACAGGCATGTTATAATGAAAAATAAATGAAGTAGCTATTAAAACAATTAAAGCTCCTAATGAAGCTAAGCTTGAAATTTTAAATACCTTTCCTATGATAAACCAAGCTAAAACCGCAGATATTATTTCAAAAGGTAAAAATACTGCTAAAACCCCAGCCCCTGTAGCCACTCCTTTACCACCTTCAAATTTTAAATAAGGAGAAAAGCAGTGCCCAAATACTGCTAAAACAGCCATAGTCCATAAGATATTTTCATCATAGCCCATAAATTTTGCCACTAATATAGGTATGATTCCTTTTAATGCGTCTAAAATAGCGGTTGCAATAGCAAGTATTTTAGCTAGTTTAGGATCGCTTTCTTTTACTACCCTTAAAACATTTGTAGCGCCTATACTTTTACTACCCATATTTTTAATGTTTATTTTAGCAAAGATTTGAGCTAGTAAAAGCCCAAATGGTATAGCGCCTATGAGATAAGCTAAAAGATAGATTATTAAATTTTCCATTTACTTTTCCCTAAGATTTTTGTAAAACTCTGTAATAATAGCAAAAAACCCTGAAATAAATATTTAAGAGACATTTTCTCCTATAATAATTTTTATTGTTAAATATAAATTTTTTATATTATTTAAAGAAAATTATAGATATATTTTCAATAAGTTTATTTTAAATAGGCTTTATTTTATCTTATTTAGGAGTAGATAATGAAAAAAATTTCATTATTAGTTGCATCATCATTATTAGTTGCATCAACTGCTTTTGCTAACGATAAAGCTTTGCTTGATGAAGCAAAAGCTGCAGGTTTGGCGCCTTTACCAAAAGATCAGACAGGTGTTGAAAAACTATTAAAAGAAATGGGTATTAAAGCTAGTAAATTCTCTAAAGAGAAAGCTAACCTTGGTAAAAAGCTGTATTTTGAGCCAAGACTTTCTAAAAGTGGTTTGATTTCTTGTAATACCTGTCATAATTTAGGTATGGGTGGTACTGATGGTATAGCGGCTGCTGTAGGACATAAATGGACAGCTAATCCTCATCATTTAAATTCGCCAACAGTTTATAACTCAGTTTTAAATTCAACTCAATTTTGGGATGGTAGAGCAGGAACTTTAGCAGACCAAGCAAAAGGGCCAATCGAAGCAGAACCTGAAATGGCAACTCCTGCCAAATTAGCAGTAGAAAAAATAGCTTCTATGCCAGAATATGTAAAAGAATTTAAAAAAGTTTATGGTAGCAGTGGAGTAACTTTTGATAATATTGCAGATGCTATTGCTACATTTGAAAGAACACTTTTAACTCCATCTAAATTTGATAAATTCTTAGAAGGTGATACAAAAGCATTAAATAAAAAAGAAAAAGAAGGTTTGAAAACTTTCATCGATAAAGGCTGTACAGCTTGTCATACAGGGGTAAATTTAGGTGGTAGTATGCAGGCTTTCCAAGTAGCAGCTAAATATAAATTTGCAAATGTAGGAGATTTTAAAGGTGATGCAAATGGCTTAGTTAAAACTCCAACCTTAAGAAATATTGCTGAAACTGCTCCGTATTTTCACAATGGTGCTATTTGGTCTTTACAAGAAGCAATCAAAGAAATGGGCAGTGTGCAACTTGGCATAGAAATTTCTGATAAAGAAGCAGCTTCTATAGAAACTTTCTTACATGCCCTAACAGGTAAAAAACCAAGCATTACTTACCCTCAACTTCCAAAAGCAACTGAAAAAACTCCAAAACCAGAGCTTTAATTTAAATCTTAAGACGCTTTTTGCGTCTTAAGCTTACTTTATATAAAATCAAGATATAATTACTGCTTTTAGCCATTAAAGCTTTCTAAATTTATGTTTATGCATAATGCTTTATGGTGCTACCAAAATATTTTAAGAAAGGATAGCTGTATGTATGCTATTATAAAACACAGTGGAAAACAATACAGAGTAAGCCAAGGTGATGAGCTTAAACTAGATCGTTTTGAAGCTGAAGCAAAATCAAGCATAGAAGTAAGTGAAGTTCTTGCTATATGCGATAAAGAATTAAAGGTAGGTGCGCCGTTTGTTGCGGGTGCAAAAGTTGTTTTAGAAGTGATTGCTCATGGAAAAGACAAAAAAGTTGTGATTTATAAAAAAAGACGCAGAAAAGACTCAAAATTAAAACGCGGTTTTAGAAGACAATTTACTCGCGTTAGAGTAGTAGATATTAAAGCTTAAGGAGTAAAGAATGGCACACAAGAAAGGTCAAGGTTCAACTCAGAATAATCGTGATTCTATAGGTCGTCGTCTAGGTGTTAAAAAATTTGGTGGAGAATTTGTTCGCGCTGGCAACATCATCATCCGCCAAAGAGGAACAGCAACTCATGCGGGTAATAATGTAGGCATAGGAAAAGATCATACAATTTTTGCTTTAATTGATGGTTTCGTAAAATTCGAAAGAAAAGATAAAAATAGAAAAAAAGTTTCTGTTTATCCTGCATAATTTTAAGGCTACTTTGTAGCCTTTTTCTTCTTTTTAATCTTAATATATTAAAAAAAATATAATATCATTTTAAAAATTTATATTTTGGTGATTGTATGTTTATAGATAATGTGAAATTAGTTTTAAGTTCAGGTAATGGTGGCAAAGGTGCTGTGAGTTTTCGCCGTGAAAAACATGTTCCACTCGGTGGGCCTGATGGCGGCGATGGTGGAAATGGCGGCGATGTATATTTTATATGTGATAATAATACCCATACGCTAGCGCACTTTAAAGGTAAAAAAGAACTTAAAGCACAAAATGGCCAGCCAGGCCTAGGTCGTAATAAAAACGGCAAAAGAGGGGAGAGCTTAGAATTAATCGTTCCTCAAGGCACTCAAGTAATTGATGCACAAAGTGGGGAAGTTTTGCTTGATATGTTAGTAGAGGGCCAAAAAGAATTATTTTTAAAAGGCGGTAAAGGTGGTCTTGGTAATACTCATTTTAAAAACTCTACTAATCAACGCCCAGATTATGCCCAACCAGGCGTGGCAGGAAAAACCTTAAGCGTGCGCTTAGAATTAAAACTCATAGCAGATGTTGGACTTGTGGGCTTTCCAAATGTAGGAAAATCCACTCTTATAAGCGTAGTATCTAATGCAAGACCTGAAATAGCTAATTATGAATTTACTACTTTAACTCCAAAACTTGGTATGGTTGAAGTAGATGATTATAATTCTTTTGTGATGGCAGATATCCCAGGTATTATAGAAGGTGCAAGCGATGGCAGGGGTTTGGGACTTGAGTTTTTAAGACATATAGAAAGGACTTCTTTTTTGCTTTTTGTGCTTGATCCATTAAGAGATATGAGTTTAAAAGAGCAATTTTGTATTTTAAGAAAAGAATTGGAAAAATTTTCAAGCAAGCTTTATGCAAGAAATTTTGGCTTAATGCTTTCAAAAAGTGATAGTGTAAATTTAGGCGAAGAATTTGCACAAAAAATGGAAGATGATTATAATGAGCTAAAAGCTTATTTGCAAAGTCAAAATAATCCGCAAAGTTTTTTTATTAAAGTATCAAGCCTTGAAAAAACTGGACTTAAAGAGCTTAAATTTATGCTTTTAGAAGAAGTTAAAAAAATTAGAAGTCAAAATAATCTTTGATGAGTGAAAATTTAACTATAGATTTTATTCAAGAATATATCAAGTCTAATTTTAAAGGCTTGGTATATAAATTTACTTATAAAGAACATAGCTTTTTTTATAATCCCGATAAGGTTTTAAAAAACGGAGTTTATTTTTGCACTATTAAAGAAAATGATGGCATAAATGATAAAGCTTCGAATTTAAATAGAGAAGGTGTATTTCGTCTAAGTTGCTCTCTTTGTGATCAAGATTACCAAAATCTTTTTGGTAAAAAACCTAAAAAAGCTTTAAAGGGTGAGGTTGTTAGTTTAAATTATGATTTTTCTATGCTTGATTTTATCATGCCTCATCCAATTTATGCTTATATGGGATATATTTGCATCAACAACCCTTCTAGAAAAAATTTTGAAATTTTTAAAGATTATCTTGAGCTTTCATATCAAAAAGCTATAAAAACTTATAAAAAAAGGATAGTGGTATTATGAAAAATATCATTTTTATGGGAACTCCATCTTATGCAACTTGTATTTTAAAAGAGCTTGTTGATAAAGGGTTTAATGTCAAAGCTTTATTTACCCAACCTGATAAACCTGTGGGTAGAAAACAAATTTTAACCCCAAGTGATACTAAAAAATTTGTTTTAGAAGATAATTTAAATATAGAAATTTTCACTCCAAAAAGCTTAAAAGATGAAAACATAACTAATAGAATAAAAAGCCTAAAACCTGATTTTATAGTTGTTGCTGCTTATGGGAAGATTTTACCAAAAGAAATTTTAGATATTGCTCCTTGTATCAATTTACATGCTTCCTTACTTCCTAAATATCGCGGGGCTTCGCCTATACAAAGTGCTATTTTAAATGGGGATAAAATAAGCGGGGTTTGTACTATGCTTATGGAAGAAGGGCTTGATAGTGGTGCAATTTTAGAAAGTATAGAATGTGATATAGAAGGTAAAAATTCAGCTGAAGTGTTTATTATGCTTTCAAATTTAGCTGCTAAACTTACTGTTTCTACACTTTTAAATTTTGAAAAAATTATCCCAAAAAAACAAGATGAAAATTTAGTTACACATTGTAAAAAAATCAAAAAAGAAGATGGCTTGATTGCTTTAGATAATGCAAGTGAAATTTATCAAAAATTTTTAGCCTTTACACCTTGGCCTGGAATTTTTTTAGAAAATGGTGTGAAATTTTTAGACATAGAATTAATCGATAATGAAAAAACTCAAAAATCAGGTGTGATTTTACAAATAGAAAAGGAAAGCTTTTTGCTTTCATGTGAAAAAGGTATTTTAAGGATTAAAACTTTACAAGAAAGTGGAAAAAAGGCTTTAGATGCTAAGACTTATTTAAATGGAAAAAGGTTAAAACTTGGAGATAGTTTATTTTGATGAGCTTGAATCAACTCAAATTTATTTAAGTGATAAAATTCGTAGTGGAGAAATTACTAACAATACAGCCATTTGTGCTTTTATTCAAAGTGCTGGTATAGGTAGTAGGGACAATACTTGGCAAAGTAAGCAAGGAAATTTACATGTATCTTTTTGCATAAAAACTCAAGAATTAGCACAAGATCTTCCTTTGGCTTCTGCTAGTATATACTTTGCATTTTTAATGAAAGAAGTATTGCAAAGAAAAAATTCGAAAGTATGGATTAAATGGCCTAATGATTTTTATATAGAAGATAAAAAAATAGGCGGTCTGATGAGTTCTAAAATCAATGATTTTTTGGTTGTAGGAATAGGGATTAATCTTAAATATGCTCCATTTAATGCTGAAATTTTAGATATAGAAGTAGATATAGCAAAACTTTTAAATGAGTATTTTTCTTATGTAGATGAGAAAATTTTATGGAAGAATATTTTTAGCAAGTATATGCTAGAATTTGAAAAATCAAGAAATTTTTTTATACATAATGAAGGTAAGATTTTATCTTTAAAAGATGCTTTGTTGTATAAAGATGGTTCTATATTGTTAGATAATAAAAGGATATATAGTTTAAGATGAGTGAGATAATAACTATTGCAAATCAAAAAGGTGGGGTAGGTAAAACTACTACCGCTATTAATCTAGCGGCTTCTTTAGCAGTAGCTGAAAAAAAGGTTCTTTTGATAGATATTGATCCACAAGCTAATGCTACAACAGGACTTGGTTTTAATAGAAGTAATTATGAGTATAATATTTACCATGTTTTTATAGGCAGGAAAAAACTTTCTGAAATCATTTTAAAAACTGAACTTCCACAATTATACTTAGCTCCATCAAATATTTCTTTGGTTGGAATTGAACAAGAAGTAGTAAAAGAAAGCGGAGAATATAGAACGATTTTAAGAGAAAAAATCAAAGAAATTGCTAAAGATTATGATTTTATTATCATAGACTCACCTCCTGCACTTGGAAGCATTACGGTAAATGCTTTTGCAGCAAGCGATAGTGTTATTATCCCTATACAATGTGAATTTTATGCGCTTGAGGGTGTTGCGATGGTTTTAAACACCATAAAATTTGTGAAAAAAACTATCAATCCAAAGTTAAAAATAAAAGGTTTTTTACCAACTATGTATAGCTCACAAAATAATCTTTCAAAAGATACTGTGGAGGATTTAAAGCAAAATTTCAAACAAAAGTTATTTAGAACAGGTGATAATGAAGATGATTTTATCATCATACCAAGAAATGTAAAACTTGCTGAAAGTCCAAGCTATGGAAAACCTATTATACTTTATGATATAAAATCCCCAGGTTCAGTAGCATATCAAAATTTAGCACATTCTATATTAGGATAAAAAATGGCAAAAAAAAGTGCATTAGGAAGAGGTTTAAGTAGTATTTTGGCTGATATTGATGAGGTTTATGAAAAAGAATTAGGATCAAAAGAAGGCAAAATAGAAGAAATTGATATAGATTTAATTAGTCCAAATCCTTATCAGCCAAGAAAAAATTTTGATACACAAGCTTTAGAAGAGCTTGCGGGGTCTATTAAAGAATATGGTTTAATTCAGCCTATTGTAGTTTTTAAAAAAGATGAATTTGATTATATTATAATAGCTGGCGAGAGAAGATTTAGAGCATGTAAGCTTTTAGAAAAAGAACAGATTAAAGCCGTAGTTTTAAATGTGGATGATATAAAATTACGCGAGCTTGCTTTGATTGAAAATATCCAAAGGGAAAATTTAAATCCTATAGAATTGGCACATTCTTATAAAGAATTATTGGAAATTCATGACATAACTCAAGAAAAATTAGCAGATCTTATTCACAAGTCAAGACCACAAATTGCTAATACCTTAAGACTTTTAAATTTAAATGAGCAAACGCAAAATTTCATTATAGAAGGTAAAATTTCACAAGGTCATGCAAAAGTTTTAGTAGGACTTGAAAAAGAAGAAGAAAAAATGATAGTTGATACTATCATAGGTCAAAAACTTAATGTAAGAGATACAGAAAAACTGATTAAAAATTTTAAAAATTCAAATAATTTAGAAAAAAATACAAATTTAAATAAGCAAAATCAATCTATATTAAATTTAAAAGAAAAAATAGAATCTTTTGGATTTAAGACAGTGGTGAAAGATTTAAAAATTATTGTTAATTTTTCTGACGAAAATGAGATTTTAAAATTTTTAAAAATACTAGATTAAATATGCTTTTAGGTATATTTTGGTATAATTGCGCGTTTTATTTAGATTTATTTAGGAGTATTAATGTTTAATGATGTACATTTTTCCATCATGATAGCTACTGGTGTCATTTTTTTGCTCATGATAGCAATTTTAAATTCTATACTCTATAAACCTTTGATTAAATTTATGGATTCTAGAGATTTGACCATTAAAAATGACGAAGAAAAAATGAAAAAAAATTCTGATGATGTTTCAAATGTAGAAAATGAGTTGGAAAAAATTCATATACAAACAAGAGATGAGATTAATCAAATCAAAGCAAAAGCAGTAGAAGAAGCTAAAATAAAACAAGAAAAAGAATTATCAATAAAGAAAAAAGAATTAGAAGAACAAATGCATGTTTTTCTAAAAAGTCTAAGAGAAAAAGAAAAAGAATTAAAAGAAGAGATGCGGTTAAAAATGCCAGAATTTAAGCAAAGCTTTAAAGATAGCTTGAGTAAAATTTAAGGAAGATAAATGTTGAAAAAAATTACATTATTATCGGTGCTTCCTTTTTATGCTTTTGCAGCAGGTAATGGAAGTGGCGAGTATGATATTATCCCAAGAGCAGTTAATTTTGTTTTGTTTGCTGCTATTTTATATTATTTTATAGCAACACCTTTAAAAAATTTTTACCACGGAAGAATTGCAAAAATTGCCTCTAGGATGAATGAAATACAAGAAAAACTTATTGCAAGCAAAAATCATAAATTAGAAATGATGAAAAAACTAGATTTAGCTAAACAAGAAGCAATTAATGCAGTTGCTCTTGCAAAAAAAGAAGCAGAAATCATTACAGATAAAATAGAAGCTGAAACAAAAATGGAGATTAAGGCTTTAGAAAAAACTTATGAAGAGCATAAAGAATATGAAATAAGAAGAATGGAAAAAGAAGTTGTGCAAGCGGTTTTAGAAGAAATTTTTGAAGATCAAAGTTTACAGCTTCAGCAAAAAGAAATTTTAAATATCATGATGAAAAAGGTGTCTTGATGGAAAGTGTGATTGCAAAAACCTATGCAAAAGCTATATTAGAAAGAAAAGATTTTGAAAATTTTTATTCAAATTTATTACAACTTAGTTCAGCTTTTGCTTCTGATAAATTTGTAAGTATTTTAAATGCTTATGAGCTTAAACAAGAAAAAAAATTAGATTTTATACTTTCTTTATTAGATAATCCAAGTGATGCTTTTAAAAATTTTATGAGCTTAGTTGTTGGTAACAATAGAGAGATGTTAATTCCAAGTATTACTAAAGAATTGAGTGAACAAAAAGCATTAAAAGAAAATGAATTTTTAGGGCAAGTTTATTCAAAAGAAAAATTAAGTGAAGAAGAAATTAAAAATTTAGAAGAAAAACTTAGTCTTAAATTCAACGCAAAGATTAGATTAGATAGTAAAATAAGTGATAATGACAGTGTAAAAATTAGCTTAGATGGACTTGGTTATGAAATTTCATTTTCAATGCAAAGCTTAAAAGCTAAAATGAATGAATATATATTAAAAGCAATTTAAGGAGACTTGATGAAATTTAAAGCAGATGAAATTAGTTCTATTATAAAAGAAAGAATTGAAAAATTTGATTTTAATCTTGAAATAGAAGAAACCGGTAAGATTATTTCAGTTGCTGATGGTGTTGCTAAGGTTTATGGTCTTAAAAATGCTATGGCCGGTGAGATGGTTGAATTTGAAAATGGCGAAAAGGGAATGGTGCTTAACCTTGAAGAATCAAGTGTTGGTATTGTTATTTTAGGAAAGGGACTTGGCTTAAAAGAAGGAAGTTCTGTAAAAAGATTAAAAAAACTTCTAAAGGTTCCAGTTGGTGATGCATTGATAGGCCGTGTTGTAAATGCTTTAGGTGAGCCAATTGATGCTAAAGGAGCGATTGAAACAAGTGAATATCGCTTTGTGGAAGAAAAAGCAAAAGGTATTATGGCTAGAAAAAGTGTTCATGAACCATTACATACGGGTATTAAAGCTATTGATGCTTTAGTTCCAATTGGTAGAGGACAAAGAGAGTTAATTATTGGTGATAGACAAACGGGTAAAACTACTGTTGCAATAGATACAATTATTAGTCAAAAAGGTAAAGATGTTATTTGTATTTATGTGGCAATTGGTCAAAAACAAAGCACAGTGGCTCAAGTAGTTAAAAAGCTTGAAGAATACGGTGCAATGGATTATAGTATAGTAGTAAATGCAGGTGCTTCAGATCCTGCTGCATTGCAATATCTTGCTCCATATACAGGTGTAACTATGGGTGAGTATTTTAGAGATAACTCAAGACATGCGTTGATTGTTTATGATGATTTGAGTAAGCATGCTGTTGCTTATCGTGAAATGTCTTTGATTTTGCGTCGTCCTCCGGGTCGTGAAGCTTATCCAGGGGATGTATTTTATTTACATTCAAGATTGCTTGAAAGAGCAAGTAAATTAAGTGATGAGCTTGGTGCAGGAAGTTTAACAGCATTACCTATTATTGAAACTCAAGCAGGGGATGTTTCAGCTTACATTCCAACCAATGTTATTTCAATTACTGATGGTCAAATTTTCTTAGAGACAGATTTGTTTAACTCAGGTATTCGTCCTGCGATTAATGTTGGTTTATCTGTATCTCGTGTTGGTGGTGCTGCACAAATTAAAGCAACAAAACAAGTTTCAGGTACTTTAAGACTTGACTTAGCTCAATATAGAGAATTGCAAGCTTTTGCGCAATTTGCAAGTGATTTAGATGAAGCAAGTAGAAAACAACTTGAGCGTGGACAAAGAATGGTTGAAGTTCTAAAGCAGCCTCCATATTCTCCGCTTTCAGCAGAGAATCAAGTTGTGATGATTTATGCAGGAACTAAAGGATATTTAGATGATATTGCAGTTTCAAAAATAGGAGAATTTGAAGCAGCCTTATATCCATTTATTGAAGCTAAATATCCAGAAATTTTTGAGCAAATTAGAACTAAAAAAGCTTTAGATAAAGATTTGGAAGAAAAATTAGCTAAAGCGTTGAGTGAGTTTAAAGCAAACCATATATAAGGTTTTTAAATGTCTAATTTAAAAGAAATAAAAAGAAAAATAAAAAGTGTCCATAATACACAAAAAACAACTAATGCAATGAAGCTTGTTTCTACTGCCAAATTAAGAAAGGCAGAAGAGGCAGCTAAAAAGTCAAAGATTTTTGCTCAAAAAATTGATGAAGTTTTATCTGAAATTGCTTTCAAGATTAATCAATACGAAGGTCTTGATGATAAACTTCCATTTTTTAGAAAAAAAGACAATATTGAAAAAATGGATATTATTTTCATTACTGCTGATAAAGGCTTGTGTGGCGGTTTTAACATTAAAACTATTAAAACAGTAAATGAAATGCTCGAAGATTGTAAAGCAAAAAAAATCAAGGTAAGATTAAGAGCTATTGGTAAAACAGGTATTGAGTATTTTAATTTTCAAAATATTGAAATTTTAGAAAAATATTTAGACACAAGCTCTAGCCCTGATTATGAAAAAGCTTGTGCTATTATTAAAAATGCAGTTGATGATTTTATAAATGAAGTTACAGATAAGGTTGTAATTGTACATAATGGCTATAAAAATATGATTTCACAAGAAATTTGTATTAATGAATTATTACCAGTGCAAGCTATTGCGAGCAAAGAAGAACAAGAGTCTCAATCTTTAATGGATTTAGAACCTGAAGATGAAGAAATTTTAAATGATTTATTAAAAACTTATTTTGAATATAATATGTATTTTTCTTTAGTTGATTCTTTGGCGGCTGAGCATAGTGCAAGAATGCAAGCTATGGATAATGCAACCAATAATGCAAAAGCTAGAGTTAAACAACTCAATTTAGCTTATAATAAAGCAAGACAAGAATCTATTACCACCGAATTGATAGAAATTATCAGTGGTGTTGAGTCAATGAAATAAATTTAGGAGTGATGATGCAAGGTTTTATTTCTCAAGTTTTAGGACCAGTGGTTGATGTTGAATTTAAAGAATATCTTCCACAAATTAACGAAGCTATAATCGTAAATTATGAATTAGAAGGAAAAGAATGCAAGCTAGTGCTTGAAGTAGCTGCGCATTTGGGTGATAATAAAGTAAGAACTATCGCTATGGATATGACTGATGGTCTTGTTAGGGGTTTAACGGCTGTTGCGACTGGAAACCCAATTAGCGTTCCAGTGGGCGAAAAAGTACTTGGAAGAATTTTCAATGTAACAGGTGATTTGATTGATGAGGGTGAAGAGATCAATTTTGATAAACATTGGTCAATCCATAGAGATCCACCTCCATTTGAAGAGCAAAGTACAAAAAGTGAAATTTTTGAAACAGGTATTAAGGTAGTTGATTTGTTAGCTCCTTATGCAAAAGGTGGCAAAGTAGGACTTTTTGGTGGTGCAGGTGTTGGTAAAACCGTTATTATTATGGAGTTAATCCACAATGTTGCATTCAAACATAGTGGTTATTCTGTTTTTGCAGGTGTTGGTGAAAGAACTCGCGAGGGTAATGATCTTTACAATGAAATGAAAGAAAGTAATGTTTTAGATAAAGTTGCATTATGTTATGGTCAAATGAATGAACCACCAGGAGCAAGAAATCGTATAGCTTTAACAGGTCTTACTATGGCTGAGTATTTTAGAGATGAAATGGGACTTGATGTGTTGATGTTTATTGATAATATCTTTAGATTTTCACAATCAGGTTCTGAAATGTCAGCACTTTTAGGAAGAATTCCTTCAGCCGTTGGCTATCAACCAACTTTAGCTAGCGAAATGGGTAAATTCCAAGAAAGAATTACTTCAACTAAAAAAGGTTCTATTACTTCAGTTCAAGCAGTTTATGTGCCAGCAGATGATTTAACAGACCCTGCTCCTGCAACTGTTTTTGCGCATTTGGATGCAACTACGGTTTTAAATAGATCAATTGCTGAAAAAGGTATTTATCCAGCTGTTGATCCGCTTGATTCTACTTCAAGAATGCTTGATCCACAAATTATTGGTGAAGAGCATTATAAAGTAGCTCGTGGAGTACAATCAGTACTTCAAAAATACAAAGATTTGCAAGATATTATTGCTATTTTAGGTATGGATGAATTGAGTGAAGAAGATAAATTGATCGTTGAAAGAGCAAGAAAAATTGAAAAATTCCTATCTCAACCATTCTTCGTTGCTGAAGTATTTACAGGAAGTCCTGGTAAATATATTAGTTTAGAAGATACAATAGCAGGTTTTAAAGGTATTTTAGAAGGAAAATATGACCATTTACCTGAAAATGCTTTCTATATGGTAGGTGGAATTGATGAAGTTATTGAAAAAGCAGAAAAACTTAAGGCTTAATAATGGATAATTTAATACATATAGAGGTGGTAACGCCTCTTGGTATGATTTACAATGATAATGTAAAATCTATTGTTCTTCCTGGAAGTGAAGGTGAATTTGGTGTTTTAAAAGGACATGCATCTTTAATTTCTTCTTTAAGGGCAGGGATTATAGATATAGAAAAATCAGATTCTACCCATGAGTTAGTTGCTATTGATTCAGGTCATGCAAAAGTTTCTGAAACGAAAGTAAGCGTTTTAGCAAAAGGTGCTGTGTGGGTTGGAGGAAATAGTGATAGTGAAATAGCAAAAAGATTAGCAGATGCAAAAGATTTAATCAAATCTATGAGTAGTGATAGTGTTGCTTTAGCTTCTACTTTTGCTAAGATGGATAATAATGTAAGGCAAAAATAGTGGATTTTCAATCAATTTTTCATTTTTTTGAAAATACAAGCTTAATTACTTATATTGTATTGGCTTGGCTTTCGGTGTATTTTATACTTAGTTTTAGCATTTTATTCTCAAGATTAATGCTTATTAATAAATGGATGCAAGATGAAAGTCAGGCTTTAGAAGCTTTGATGAGAGGAGAGAGGGATTTAAGCCAAAGTGCATCAATTTTAAAAAAATGTATTGAGATTGATGAAACTAAGATGAATATTTATAAAAATTCTGTTGAAAAAAAAGCCACAATTGGATTAACTTGGCTTAGTATTATTGCTTCAACCTCTCCTTTTATAGGTCTTTTTGGTACAGTTATTTCTATACTTGAAACTTTTGGTGGTTTAGAAATGCAAAATTCTTTGAGTATTATTGCGCCAAAAATTAGTGAAGCTTTGGTAGCTACAGGTTGTGGAATTTTAGTGGCAATTCCTGCATATAGTTTTCATTTGATTATCAAACGCAAAGCTTATGAACTAATTAATATTTTAGATAGTGAGATAAAAGTATTAGTAAGTTCAGCAAAGGTTTAATTGATGTTTTTAGAAGAAAAACCCGAACTAAATATTACACCTTTAGTGGATATTATGCTTGTATTGCTTGCTATTTTAATGGTAACAGCACCAAGTATTACATATGAAGAAAAAGTTCAACTTCCTCAAGGTTCACAAAAAACTTCAAGTGCTCCAAATATCAAAAGTTTAATTATAACAATTAATGCAAAAAAAGAAATTTTTATAGGAAAAGATAAATTTAATTTTTTAAGTTTTGCGGATAATATGAATGCATTAAAAGTGCAATATAATACTCAAGAAACAGTTTTCATTAGAGCGGATAAGAATTTAAAATATGATGATGTAATGAGTGTTTTAAGAACAATGAAGCATTTGGGTTTTCAAAAAGTTGCTTTGCAAACTGAGTAAAAAATGGAAGAAAATTCTACATATAATTTTAAAGCTTTTACTTATGCGATTTTAGTTTATTTTTTTGTTGTTTTTTTAGTATTTTTTAAGTTAGTCGAATATAAGCCAAAAGCTATTGAATATACTAATGATCCCAATAGTTTTATTAATATAGAACTTGGAGATAGTATAAATCAAAATCAAGTAAATATGATACAAGAGCTACAAAAGGAAAATTTGCAAAGTTTATTTGAAGAGAATCTTTTGCAAAAATACACTACAAATAAAAATGTTAATACTCAAAATGTAGAACAACAAGCTAGTGTTTTCAATGAGTTATTTGGCAAAATAGAAGACTATCAAGAAGAAAAAACTACAAAAGTACAATCTTCAATGCCATCGAAAAAACCTACTTTTACTCAAAGAGAAAAAATCAATGATTTTTCTAAGCAATTAAATGAAAATCTACAAATTAATCAAGAATTAGGACAATCTGTTATAGAACAAAAAATAGGAGTTTATGATCAATTTTTAGGTGCTGTTAGAAAACATCTTGAAGATAGATGGAGAATATACAATCCTAGTGGTAATTTAAGTATAGAAGTAGAATTTGTAATTGATAATAACGGATATTTTTATTTGTTAAGTACCACTAGTGCACATAGTGATAATTTTGATAAAAAGGCAAAAGAATTTTTACAAAATTTAGAAGGAAAATACATAACTTTACCTCCAAATGGTAAAATAATAAAAATTAAAATGAAACTTAGTGATATAATTGAGTTTAAAACGGAGAAGTGATGAGAAAAATATTAGCTTTTTTATTTTTTTGTTCAGTATTATTTGGGCAAGATGCGACAATATCTGTTGTAAATAAAGGTATGCAATTACCTAAAATTTATATTAAAGATCAATCAAGATTGAATGATTTAGATCTTAAAAAAAGCTTTTATAATATGCTTGTTAATGATATAAAAGTGAGTTCAAATTTTGAATTAACTCAAGATGAAAAACAAGGTGATTATATTTTTTCTTATGTTTTAAATAAAAATGGTAAGCTTTTGGATATTGATGTTGAAATTTTAGCTGCAAATGAAACAAAAACGAGATTTTATGAGCAAATTCTTTCCATTGAAGAATATCCATTTTTAGCACATAGAAGTGTCGCTCAAATGAATAGAAAATTAGGTTTTGCACCAGTTGATTGGATGGATCATAAAATTTTAATAGCTAGGACTCAAGGTAATAAGCAAAGTGATATTTTGTTAGCAGATTATACTTTAACTTATCAAAAGATATTAATATCAAAAGGTTTAAATTTATTTCCCAAATGGGCAAATAAAGAACAAGATGCATTTTATTTCACTGCTTATGAAGATGAAATTCCAACACTTTATAAATATAATATGAAAAATAAAAACATCATAAAAATCATTGCTAGTAAGGGTATGATGGTTGCTTCTGATGTTAGCGATGATGGTAAAAAAATTTTACTTACTATGGCGCCAAAAGATCAGCCAGATGTGTATTTGTATGATACAGATACAAAAGATTTAAAACAGATTACAAATTATACGGGTATTGATGTAAATGGTAACTTTGTAGATGATGATAAAAAAATCGTATTTGTATCAGATCGTTTAGGTTATCCAAATATTTTTATGCAAAATTTAGATTCTAATTTAACAGAACAAGTAGTTTTTCATGGTAAAAATAATTCTTCAGTTTCTACCTATAAACATTATATGGTTTATTCTAGCAGGGAGGTAAATCAAAGTGGGGTTTTTAATCTTTATTTAATGTCAACCCAGAGTGATTATATAAGACAACTCACTGCAAATGGTAAAAATCTTTTTCCAAGATTTTCAAGTGATGGAGAAAGTGTAGTATTTATTAAATATTTAGGTTCACAAAGTGCCTTAGGAGTCATTAGAATTAATGCAAATAGGGCTTTTCATTATGGTTTAAAGGTGGGTAAAATTCAATCAATTGATTGGTAAAATATCAAAATTGTATTTTTTTTGTTATAATTAAACATGATTTTTAAATAAAAAAGGGGAAAAGCAATGAAAAAAATCATTTTTGCTTCAATTACTGCGTTTGCTGTTATTGTAAGTGGTTGTGCTACAAAAAATACTAGTGTAAGCAGTTCAAGTAGTGTAGATGGATCAAAAGGTAGTGGTGGTTCTGATAGATTTGAAAATCTTGAATCTTTAAATTCTATTGCAAATGTGTATTTTGATTTTGATAAATTTAATGTTAGAAAAGATATGCAAAAAGTTGTTGCAGATAATGCTGAAATTTTCAACAAAGAAGCCGCGAATGCTGCAATTGTAGTTGAGGGAAACTGCGATGAATGGGGAACTGATGAATATAATCAAGCTTTAGGTTTAAAAAGAGCTAAAGCTGTTAAAGAATCTTTAGTAGCTCAAGGTGTTAGCGCAGATAGAATAAGCGTAAAAAGTTATGGAGAAACTAATCCTGTATGTACTGAAAGAACAAAAGCTTGTGATGCGCAAAATCGTCGTGCAGAATTTAAATTATCAAAATAAGTTTTAAATAAATGAAAATCAAATTATTATCAGTAGCTCTTTTAGGAGCTACTTTTTTATACGCTGAAATTTCAGCATTTGATGCAGGAAAAGTAGATACAAAAACACCTTATGGCTTAACTCAAAACGAAAAATTACAATACGAAAATCAAGAACGCTTAAAAGCTTTAAATGAATATTATACTAATTTGACTAGTAAGATCAATACTGCTGTAGAAAATATAGAAGGTTTACAAAGTGTAACTGAGGGTTTAAATGCTCAATATTCTAAAGCAAATACAAAATTACTTTCACTAGAAGAAAACTATCAAAATTTTGATGCAAATATCACAAAAGAAATTCAAAATTTAAGAGCTTATGTAGAAGAAAATAGGCAAATTCAAGAAAAAAATCACCAAGAAATTCAAAAAGTATTGAGCGAAATAACAACTTTGATCAATAAAATTAATGATGATTATGTTTCTAAAGAAGATATGAACCAAACCATAACTTTTTTTCAATCGGAAATAGCTAGAGTGCAAAATCAAACAAATAATATCCAAGTTGTTCCTATTGCTAGTGAAAGCAATAAAACCCAAGAAGTCATTAAAGAAGTAAATACGACTTTGGAAAAAGAAATTGTTCAAGCGAAAGATGATAGTTGGAAAAAACTGCAATCTAGCGAAATTTTAAAAAAAGCTATTGATGAAACCAATAAAAATCAATTTGATGATGCAAAAGAAAAATTTGAGCATTTAATTAGTATCCATTATAAACCTGCTAGATCTACTTTTTGGCTTGGAGAGATAAGATATAAACAAAAAGATTATGCAGGCGCTTTGGGATTTTACAAAAAAAGTTCTGCTATAAGCACCAAGGGTGATTATGTGCCAAAATTACTTTATCATACGGCTATTAGCTTAGATAAAGTTGGGGATCCAAAAAGTGCTAATAAATTTTACAAAGCTTTAAAGACAGCTTATCCTGATAGTCCTGAAGCAAAAGTTTCGCCAGATAGAAAATAAAAAAAGGAGATAAAATGGCTATAGAAAAAAATAGTGTAGTTTCAATGTTTTATGAGTTAAAAGATGCAAACACAAATGAAGTTTTAGAATCAAATATTTATGCTGAACCTATTTCTTTTATTTTAGGTAAGGGTCAAATTTTAGAAGGACTAGAAGAGGAAATTCAAAAACTTGATGCCCCATGTAATGCTGATATTGTGATAAAAAAAGAAAATGCTTTGGGTGAATATGATGCAAATGCATTGCAAACTTTACCAAAAGAACAATTTGCAGGGATTGATTTGCAAGTTGGTATGGAGCTTTTTGGCGAAGGCGAAGATGGTAATACAGTAAGAGTAATTGTTAGAGAAATTACTGAGAATGAAGTTACTATTGATTATAATCATGCTTACGCAGGAAAAGACTTGTTATTTTCAATTAATATTGTAGATGTTAGAGCTGCAAGTGAAGATGAAATTTTAACAGGAATTATTGCAGGTAGCAGAAGTTGTGGATGTGGTGGTGGAGGACATCATCATGATCATCATCACGGACATGGTGGTGGTGGATGTTGTGGTGGCCACGGACATGGTGGTGGCGGTTGCTGCGGTGGACACTAATGAATAGTGCATTTATTTTCCCAGGCCAAGGCTCTCAAAGTGTTGGTATGGGGCTTAGTTTTTATGAGAATTCACTTAAAGCAAGAGAATTATTAGATTGTGCAAGTGATTATTGTAAGATTGATTTTAAAAATTTGCTTTTTAAAGAAAATGAAAATTTAAATAAAAGTGAATTTACACAAATGGCCATAGTGTTAAACTCACTAATGGCTTATGAAGCTTTAAAAGAGCAAGCTAGTATAGAAGCTAAGTATAGTTTAGGCCATTCACTAGGAGAATTTAGTGCTTTAGCGACTCAAGGTGCATTTGACTTTTTAGATGTTATAGCACTTGTTAACAAGCGTGGCCAATTTATGCAGGAGGATTGCTCTAAAATCGAAGCTGGTATGATGGTGGTTTTAGGACTTGAAGATAAAGTAATAGAAGAACTTTGTCAAAAGGCATTAAGTGAGCAAAAAAGTATTTTTGCAGCTAATTATAATTGTGAAGGACAGATTGTAGTAGCGGGCTTAAAGCCTGATTTAGCTTCTTATGAGAGTGAGTTTAAGAATGCAGGAGCCAAAAGAGCTATGCTTTTGAATATGAGTGTTGCAAGCCATTGTCCATTATTAAAAAATGCGTCTTTAAAACTTACAAAAGAACTAGAGCTTGTGTTAAAAGATGATTTTAAAAGTGTAGTTTCAAATGTAAATGCAAAAATATATAGTGATAAAACTCAAGCTTTAACACTTTTAAGCGAGCAACTTATAAAGCCTGTTCTTTATAAACAAAGCATTAAAACAATAGACAATGAAGTGGATTTTTATATAGAATTTGGTGCGAGCGTGCTAAAGGGCTTAAATAAAAAAATCACTCAAAAAGAAACTTATGCTTTAAGTAAAATAGAAGATATTGATGAAATTCTAAAGGTGATTAAATGAAAATAGCTATTTTAGGAGCTATGCCCGAAGAGGTTACTCCTTTACTCGAAACATTAAAAGAATATCAAACAATTGAATATGCAAATAATACTTATTATATTGCAAAATACAAAAATCATGAATTAATCATCGCTTATTCTAAGATAGGGAAAGTAAATTCCACTCTTAGCGCGACTATTATGATAGAAAAATTTAAAGCTGAACTTATGCTTTTTACAGGAGTGGCTGGTGCTTTTAATCCTAGTTTGGAAATAGGGGATTTAATCTATGCTACAAAATTAGCTCAATATGATTTAGATATTACAGCTTTTGGACATCCGCTCGGTTATGTTCCTGGTAATGAAATTTTTATAAAAACAGACGATAAGCTTAATAATCTTGCCATAGAGGTTGCTAAAGAACTTGGTGTTAAATTACAATCAGGTATTATCGCTACGGGTGATGAATTTATTTGTGATGAGAATAAAAAAGCAAAAATTAGAGAAATTTTTAATGCAGATGCTTGTGAAATGGAAGGAGCTAGTGTGGCTTTGGTATGTGATGCTTTAAAAATTCCATGTTTGATTTTAAGATCAATGAGTGATAAGGCAGGTGAAAAAGCTGAATTTGACTTTGATGAGTTTGTAGAAAAATCCGCTAAAATTTCAGCTAATTTTGTTTTAAAAATTTGTGAGAAATTATGATAAATCTTAGCAAAAGACTAATCAGAGAAGTTGCAAAAGCAAATGCTAAGTTTTCCTTAATAGGAGATAATGATAAAGTTTTATTAGGACTTAGTGGCGGGAAAGACTCTCTAGCTCTAGCTCATCTTTTAAAGCGTATGCAAGCACATGCACCTTTTAAATTTGAACTTAAAGCAGTAACTTTAAGTTATGGCATGGGTGAAGATTACACCAAACTTCATAATCACTGCAAAGAACATGGTATTGACCATGAGGTTATTGATTCTAATATTTATGAAATTTCAGGTGATACCATTAGAAAAAATTCAAGCTTTTGTAGCTATTTTTCAAGAATGAGACGTGGTGCTTTATATACTTACGCCTTAGAAAATGGTTTTAATAAATTAGCCATAGCTCATCATTTAGATGATGCAGTAGAGAGTTTTTTTATGAATTTCATTTATAATGGTGCTCTTAGAAGTTTAGCGCCAAAATATAAAAGTAAAAGAGGTGTAGAAGTCATCCGTCCTTTGATTTTTGTAAGAGAAAGACAATTAAGGGAAAATGCTATTAATAATGAATTAGAAGTAATTGGTAATGAATTTTGTCCTGGTATGAAATTAAGTGAAAAAAATGTAAAATTTCCTCATGCTAGAGAAGAAGCTAAACAGCTTTTAGCAAATTTAGAAAAAGAAAATCCAAAATTATTTACGAGCTTAAAAACTGCATTTGAAAATATCCACACGGATAGTTTTTTCATGGTTAAGGATAATGACTAAACTTTTAATTATAGTTGATTATCAAAATGATTTTATCGATGGTAGCTTAGGTTTTGAAAAAGCTACCAAGATAAAAGATAATATTCTTACTCTTTTAAAAAATCATCAAGGTGATGTTGTTTTTACTTTTGATACGCATGATGAGAATTATTTAAAAACCCAAGAAGGAAAAAAACTGCCTATTTATCATTGTATTAAAGATACTTTTGGTTGGCAAATGCCAAGTGATTTTAATGTGTATTTAAAAAATGCAAAAAAAATCTTTTATAAGAATGCTTTTGGTAGTTTAGAATTGGCTAATTTTTTAAAACAAAATCATTATGAAAGTATAGAATTTTGTGGTTTGGTTTCGCATATTTGTGTATTTAGTAATATTATTTTAGCTCAAAGCGCCACGCCTAATTCTAAAATTATTTTACATAAAAACGCTACTGCAAGTTTTAATGAATCTTTAGAAAATAGTGCTTATGAAATTTTACAAGCTTATGGCATAGAGCTTTTATAGATGCAAGGCTTTATTTTGCACACTCAGAGCGTAAAAGATGAGGATTTGATTGTTTATCTTTTAAGCGCCAAAAAAGTTATTAAAAGTTATAGATTTTACGGAATGAGACATTCTAATATTCTAAATGGATATAAGATTGATTTTGAACTTGAGGAAAGTTCAAGATTTTTACCGCGCTTAAAAGATGTTTTACACATTGGATTTTCTTGGGTTTTAGATAGAGAAAAAATGTTTTTTTGGCAAGAATTTATCAGGCTTTTTTATTGGCATTTAAAAGATGTTGAGGAGATTGATAGTTTTTATTTTGAGCTTTTAGAAGATTGTGCTAAGCGTTTTGAAAAACAAGATTGCAAGCGTGTGATTGTGGATGCTTATTTAAAGATTCTAAGCTTTGAAGGACGCTTGCATAAGGATTTTATTTGCTTTTTATGTGATGAGTGTATAAAAGAAGATGTTGTATTGATAAGGGCTTTTTTGCCTGCGCATAAAAAATGTGCTTTTGGCTATGAGTTTAAAGCTAAAGATCTTGTGAGGTTTTATGAAAATTTTAATTCATCGCATTTTAGCGATGAATATATTGATAATTTATATAAAATCATTAAAGAGGGTTTTTAAGAGTAATATCATACATCATAATAGCCTCTTGTCTTAATTTTGCGATGATATTTGCACTATCAATATGTGTATTTTTTATAATAGCTTCCTTGCTATTTTTAATATCTTCAAGCAAATTTCCAAGTTGTTTTTGGGAGCTTTGTAAGCAAGTGCTTATACATTTTGGTTGTGTTTGTTGTAAAACTTGCTCGAAATTTAAACTTTGATTGTTAAGCTTTGAAGCATGTGCTGCTAGATTATTTGCACTTGTTCTAATGCCACCTAATGCTTTGTAAATCCCTTTTGAATTGATATGAGCTGCCATGAACCTTCCTTGTTTTATGGTATCTCTTCATTCATATTGCTTAGAATTTTACAAGCAAAAATCATTCCTTATTGAAAAATTCTTGCATATATTTTCGCATAATTTCTGCATCATTAATGCGATTAACACAATCTCTAAAATTTGAAGCATCTTCATAGCCTTTAGAATATTCATGTAAGTGCTTTCTAAATATGCTTATACCTTGTTCTTTGTAATGTTTTAGCATTTCTTCAAAATGTGTAAAGATGATTTTGTTTTTTAAAATTTTATCGATTTTTTTGCCAGTTTTTACCTCGTGAAATATCCAAGGTTTTCCTATGCTTGCACGCCCTATCATCAATGCATCACAATTTGTTATTTTAAAAACTTCTTTAGCATTTTCTGTGCTAATATCGCCATTTGCAACTAAAGGAATTTTGATATTTTCTTTAGCTAAAGCTATAGCTTCATAATCAGAATTTCCACTATACATTTGTTTTCTAGTGCGACCATGCATACTGATAAAATCTACCCCAGCATTTTCACATGCTTTAGCAATGGTAATAGGATCTTTTTTTTCAAACCCTAATCTTACTTTGACACTAGTTAGCTTTTTATTGCTTGTTTTTTTGATAAGTTCTAAAATTCTTTGCAATTTATCAAGATCTTGCAAAAGAGCACTGCCTGCACATTGTTTTATAACTTTATTTACAGGACAGCCGCAATTAAAATCAATCCCATCTATAAAATCAAAACGATTTAATATTTCTACCGCTCTTTGAATCACACTTTCATCCGAGCCTGCAATTTGAACTATATAAGGATTCTCAAGTTCAGCTTTTTCCAACATTTTAAGAGTTTTTGAGCTTTCATACACTAAAGCATTAGAACTTATCATCTCACTAATTGTTACATCAGCCCCAAATTGTTTAACTAAATTTCTCAAAGGCAAGTCTGAAAAACCTGCCATAGGAGCTAAAAACAAAGGTTTTTTACTAAAATCTATCATTGTATAAATTTTTCAAGTTCTATTTTTTTATTATGTTCTCTTAAAAAGAGCAAGAGTCTAAAATCCTTATGTTCGTTTTGATCATTTCCTAATTCATTAAGCAATTCATCATACATACCAAATTCTGCTAAAGTATAAAGATAAGCTCTTAAAGCTTGAGAATGACTATCTTTTAACTTTTTAAATAAAGCAATTAATATTTGAGGCTCTATTTTTTTACAAAGTATTTTTGTGCATTGTAAATATGACTTATCATCTAAGGTATTCATGCTAAGTAAAACTTCGATTTCAGCATGATTTAATTCCAAATTTTCTTTTTCAAATCTATCCAAAAGTAATAAAATATCATCTTGATTTTTTTGTATTTTTAGTGTTTTAATTTGGCTATAAGGTGCATTATCTAATACCATTTTATAAGCAAAATTTTCTAATTCATTTGTCAGAGTTTCTTTATTTTTAATAAAAGAAAAAGCATAGTCGCTATCTTTTTGGAAATGATTTTTTTCATTTAAAATGAAAATTTCATTATGTGGATCGAGTTTGTATTTTTTTAATTCCACAAATTCCTTTTTGTCTAACTGCTCTAAAATATTTATAATATCATCTATTTTTGTATTTTGATTTTTTTCTTTAAAATAAAGAGCTTGAGTGTTTTTGGCTATATCTTGAAATTCTTGAGTTTTAAATTTAATTTTGCTTATTTTTTTCAAAAATACATCAATTAAAAAATTTTCATAATTTTTGCTATCTTTAATAAGATTTTTGTATTGTAAATGTTTTAAAAAGCCATAAAAACTCATATGCAATAAAGCTAAAACCATCAAAATAAATGCAGGTAAAATTACCCACAAGCTGATAGGTAAATTTAGCTCAAAAGCAGAAATTGTGAAAGTGTAATTTCCCAAATTTAGATTATAAACTAAGGCTGCTACGATTAAAAGATAAACTAAACTTGCAAAGAAAAATAATTTTACTTTCATAATTCTTTCCTTTTTTCTAAGTTTTCACGACAATTTATACAATATTTTGCGTGAGGTTTTACTTTGAGTCTTTCAGGATGTATATCTTCATCACAATACTCACAAATTCCATAAGTATTGTTATCTATTTTGCTTAATGAATGTTTAATTTCTTCTAATTCTGTTTTTAAATTTTCGTTGATTTTTAAGTCAATATGTGAGCTGTTGTCAATTTGTTGTAAATCAACTTCATCTCTTGGTTCACTATCTTGCAGATCATGGATATTGTCTATATTGCCTTGAAGTTCTTGTAAAATTTCTTTTTGTCTTTGAAGTAATATATTTTTAAATTCTTCAAGATTTAACTCTTGCATAAATGCTCCTATTTGTGGTATGGATGATTTGTATTAATGCAAAATGCACGATAAATTTGTTCTAAAAGCATAGTTTTAGCAAATTTATGCACTAAAGTCATTTTGCTAAGAGCTATGCTTGTATGCATTTGTGCGATGAATTCTTTTTCAAGGCCATAAGCACCGCCTATAAAAAAAGAAATTTCATTTTTATCTTGTAATAATTTAGCAAATTCTATACTTGTAAGCTCTTTACCCTTTTCATCTAAAGCTATGCAAAAACCTTTTTTATAAGGATTTAGCGCGTTTGTATAAGATTTTTTTGCTTCTATGGTATTGGTATTTTGTGCTAAATTAATTTTATTGTTAAAAATACAAATATCATTAAAATTGCAAAATTTTTTGATGAGCTCGGTGTAGTGCTCATCTATTTTACTAAATTCATTATTATTATTTTTTTGAATGCTTAAAAGATTAATATGCATTTTTAATTTTTAGAAAAAAATCTTAAAAAATCTGCTATAAATTTTTTATGTTCACTTCTTTCTACAATAGCATCAATTAATCCATGTTCAAGTAAAAATTCGGCCTTTTGAAAGCCTTCTGGTAAATCAGCACCTATAGTTTGTTTGATAACTCTAGCTCCTGCAAAGCCTACTAGGGCACCAGGTTCAGCCATAATGATATCTCCAAGCCAAGCAAACGATGCACTCACTCCACCCATAGTTGGATCAGTTAAGACAGAAATATAGGGAAGCTTTTCTTCTGCTAATAGCTTTAATGCTGCACTTGTTTTGCTCATTTGCATTAAAGAATAAGTGCTTTCTTGCATTCTAGCTCCACCACTTGCACTCACTATAACAACAGGAGTTTTTTTCTCAATCGCTCTTTCAATAGCTCTAAGAATTTTTTCACCTTCTACTGAGCCCAAACTTCCACCCATGAAAGAAAAATCAAAAACAACTAATTGAGTTTTAATGCCATCTATATTGCACTCGCCGCTTATTATAGCGCTTTTTCTTCCTGTTTTTTCTTCATTTTCTGCTAATCTTTTTTTATATGATTTACTATCAACAAATTTAAGTGGATCAATTGCATGTAAATCTTTATCCATTTCTACAAAAGTATCTTCATCACTAAGTAGCTCGATGCGTTTTAAAGGATTTAATCTCATATGAAAATTACATTTAGGACAAACATTATAACAAGTTTCTATTTCTTTATAATACATTAACGCATGACAAGAATTACATTTTACCCAGTGATTTGGAGCTTCGCTTGGAGCGGCTTGTTTGCGTCTTATACTAGAAAAAATATCTAAAAAATTCATTATCTCTACCTAAAATAAAATTTCAAAATTATAGCAAGATTTTAGTATTTTTAAAATCTTGCACCCAACATAAACTCGAATTTGCTTAAGTCGTCTTTTGAATTAGTGTTAAATGGTTTAGCAAAAACTAAATTTAAAGCACCTAGTGGGGTTAGCCACTCAAAGCCAACACCTGTGCTCCATCTTTGAATTTGACTTAAAGAACTCTCACCTATGGCACCATAGTCAAAAAACACACTTCCTCTTAGTTTGATTCTATCAAAGATTGGAAAGCTAAGCTCTACAGAATTTGCAAAAGCCACTGTACCACCTGTTTCATCACCCCATTTGTTTTTAGGACTCACGCTTCTTCTATCAAAACCTCTAATAGTTCCTATGCCTCCAAGGTATAATTTCTCATTGATAGGTAAATAACCTTGATCCCATACCTTATAAAAACTTGCTTTATAGCGATAAATCAAATCCCAACCTATAAATTCTTCTAAACCTTGATAATAATTAAATTTAGTAGTAGAGCTTATAAATTCTTGATCTCCACCTAAGCCTGCATATTCAAGTGAGGTTGAAGCGATAAAACCTGATCTTGGTAGATAATAATCATCTGTATTGTTAAATACTATTGAAGGAGTGATAGAACTTTTGTAAGTTTTACCAAGTTTATATCCTTGAGCGATTAAGCGATCACTCAAATGATAAATATCACTTTGCTCAAGATTGTAAGTTAAATCTATGCTTGTATATCTTCCCAAAGTTTTACCAACACTTATATCAAAACCATAGTTTCTCTCATCATAACTATCCCATTCTAAACGATCTGAATATAATGATCCTCCAAGAGAATAATCACTATCATTTACTCTAGGATTTCTTAAAGATATTCTACCTGAAAGTGTATCATCGCCTTTGTCTATACTTACACTTCCTTTCATGCCAGAGCCTAAGATATTTGCATCAGATAATGAAGCACTAAGTAAAATTCCATCACTAGTTCCATAACCAATACCACCTGAAATAGCTCCAGTTGAAGCTTCTTTGACTTCTACTATCAAATCAATATGTGTATCATCTACTCTTTGTTCTTTAATATCTACATTTTCAAAATATGCAGTTCTTCTTAGAGCATTTCTTGAGTCTATTAAATCAGTTCTATTATAAAGATTGCCTTCGGTTAGATAAAGCTCTCTACGAATAACCCTATCAACTGTTTTAGTATTACCTGAAATTTCAACATTTCTAACATATACTTTTTCATTAGGTATGACTTTAAAAATAATCATAGCTTCATGGTTTTCTTTATCTTTTTGTATATCAGGTATAACCTGTACAAAAGCATAACCCAAATCAGCTGTCTTTGTTTCTATAGTTTTTATATCTTCTCTTAGTTTTTCTATATTAACTATTTTTCCAACACTTAATTTTAAATCATTTGCTAAAGCTTCATTTTCTTCATCACTAAAAATAGGATTAAAAATTTTAATTCCTTTAACTTTATAAACCTCACCCTCGTTGATAAAATAAGTTAAATCAGCTTGATAAGTATCTGTGTAAGTATTTAAAAAAGCAGGAGATACGCTCACATCAAGATAACCTTCTTTTAAATATACATCTGAAATTCTTGAGCTATCATTTGCAAGATCAAAGATTTTAAGCTTACCATCATTAAAGCCCCACATCCAGCCTAGGGCTTCTCTTTGTTTATTTGCTACCGCAGGTTCAATATCTGAATAACTTAAATTTTTTGCACCACTTAAATGTACTTTTTCTATGATGATATTTTCCCCACGATTTACAACAAAAGTAAGTTTTAATGAGCTTGAATTACTTAATTTTTCATCTTTGATTTCTACAACAGTATCATAAAAACCTTTGGCTTGATAAAAAAGTTTGATTTTTTCAGCTGCGTCTTTAGCTGAATTTTCATCATATAAAATTCCAGGTTTTAAACCAACAAGACTTTCTATTTGTTTTCTATCATTACTTGCTATACCTTGAATGTCTATTTTTCCAATGGAAGGTTTTTCTATTACTTTAAAAATTAGCACCCCATTTTTTTCTTCTACTACTATGTCTTTGAAATAATTTCTATCAAAAAGGTTTTTAATCGCTATGTCTATACTAGCAGGATCGATTTTTTGTCCTATTTTTAATTTAGAAATCGCAATAGCACTTTCTTTAGAAAGTTGCGATAAGCCTTCAAATTTTATATCTTTAATCGTAGCTGCACATAAAGAACTTGAGAGTGCAAAGAAAACAAACCATTTTTTCATCATTTTACCTAAATTTTTATATACAAAATCGTTATAATACCAAAATATTTTTAACTAATGCTTTTTAAGGAAAATTTATGAAAGTAGGTATAATCGGACTTGGCTTAATAGGTGGATCTTTGGGCCTTAGCTTAAGAGAGAATAAATTAATAGATTTAGTTTGCGGATATGATATAAACAAAGAATTTGAACAAATCGCGCTAGAGCGAAAATTAATAGATAAAATTGTTTCGTTTGAAGAGTTAAAAAAATGTGATGTGATTTTTTTAGCTATCCCTGTAAGAGCTATTGTAAAAATTTTAAAAGAATTTCAAGATATTTCTAAAGATTGCACTATCATTGAGCTTGGAAGTACAAAAGAAGAAATTATTAAAAATTTACCATCTGATTTACAAAGTCAATTTATCGCAGCTCACCCTATGGCAGGAACTGAAAATAGTGGTCCAAATGCAGCTATAAAAGACTTGTATAAAAATGCAGTTTGTGTTTTGTGCGATGTGCAAAATGCTGATCATATTCATCAAAAAAGGGCTATAGAAATTTTTTCAGATTTAGGAATGAAGCTTGTATTTATGGATAGTATTTCACATGATCATCATGCTTCTATCATTTCACACTTACCGCATGTGATTAGTTTTTCCTTGGCAAATTTTGTAATGAAAGAAGAAAATAAAAAAAATATAGCCCACCTAGGAGGTCCTTCTTTTAAAGATATGTGTAGAATTGCAAAATCAAACCCTCAAATGTGGAGTGGTATTTTTGAACAAAACAAACAAAATTTATTAAATTCTATTGATTTATTTCAAAAAGAATTACAAGAGTGTAAAAAAATGATAGAAAAATGTGATATAAATGAACTTGAAGCTTGGATTAAAAGCGCAAATAAGTTAAGAGAAATTTTGTAAAATTTTTTATAATTTACTCTTAATTTGCTAAAGCATAATATATTTTTACAAAAATTATACAATGAAAGTGGAGAATATGGTTTTTACGCGTAAAAGATCAAATAAAAAATGGATTTTTCTAGTTTTTTTAATACTTTTAGCCTTTGGGGTTTTTGTGTTAAATACAAAGCTGTTTGAAAAAAATCCTCCATTAATCCAAACAAAATCAGATATTATTTATAGCAATTTAACAGATCCTATATCTATAGAAATAAGCGATGAAAGCGTTTTAAAAGATGTTAAAGTCACGCTATTTAAAGCAAATGAATTAAATGGTGAAATGCTTGTTAATGAACATGTTAAAGGTAATAAAAAAAGTGTCCATTTTGATTTAAAACTACCAAAACCAGCTTATAAAGAAAATGTTGATTCTTATAAGCTTGTAATAGAAGCAAGTGATAGTAGTTTTTGGAATTTCTTTTTAGGAAATCAAGCGCTTAAAGAAGTGAAAGTTATCATTGATACCAAAAAACCATTTGTAGAAATTTTAGACAATTCTTATCAAATCGAACAAGGTGGAGTAGGTAGTGTGGTATTTAAAGCAAGTGATGAGAATTTGCAAGAAGTTTATATCACAACTGATAAAGACAAAATTTTTAAAGCAACTCCTTATGTGAAAGAAGGATATTATGCTGCTTTGATTCCTTGGGAGGTAACTGATGAGCATTTTAGAGCTTATGTAGTGGCAGTAGATAAAGCAGGTAATGTAAACAAGCAAAGAATTAGATATTATTTTACCAATAAAAAATACCGTGTATCAAATATAAAAGTAAGTGATAGATTTTTAGATGGAAAGATTGAATTTTTAGCACAAAAATATGCTCCAAAAGATAGAGAGTTAAGCAGGCTTGAAAAATTTAAATTTGTTAATGAGGACTTAAGAGCTTCTAATGAAGTTATCATTCATGATATTACGAGTAAAGTTCCTGATACTATGATTAATAATTTTAAAGTCAATCTTTTCAAGCCTTTAAAAAATGGCCAAAAAGTAGCTGATTATGCTGATCATAGGTTTTATTCTTATAATAATCAAGCATTTAGTAGCTCTTATCACATGGGGCTTGATTTAGCAAGTGTAAAAGAAGCGCCTATCATTAGCAATAATGATGGTGAAGTGGTATTTGTACAAGAAAATGGAATTTATGGACTAAATATTATTATTTATCATGGTTTTGGGATTTATACTCTTTATGGACATTGCACTAATGTGGATGTAAATGTGGGTGATAGAGTTAGAGCAGGTGATGTTATAGGCACTACAGGCACTACAGGCTTAGCGCTTGGAGATCATGTGCATTTTGGTGTTTTGGTGCAAGGTGTTGAAGTGCGTCCTGAGCAATGGCAAGATGCAAAATGGATAAAAGAAAATATCTATAATGTATTAGAATCAAGCAAAAAAAGAATTTTGAGTGAATAAAAATGAATCAAACAACAATAGCAAAAGAAGTTAAAGGTGTTGGTATAGGTTTGCACAAGGGTGAGCCTATTAGTATAAAATTAGAGCCATTAGAAGCTGGTAGTGGTATAGTGTTTTATAGAAGTGATTTGGGAATTTCTTATGAAGCAAAGCCTGAAAATGTCATCGATACACAAATGGCTACTGTAATAGGCGATCATAGGGGTTATGTTTCTACTATAGAACATTTAATGAGTGCGATTAATGCTTATGGTATTGATAATGTGCGTATAGTTTTAGACGCAAACGAAGCTCCTGTAATGGATGGTAGCAGTATAGGTTTTTGTATGATGCTTGAAGAAGCAGGTATAAAAGAGCTTGAAGCGGCAAAAAAAATTTTAGTGATTAAAAAAAGTGTAGAAGTAAAAGAAGGCAATAAATTTGTGCGTTTAAGTCCTACGGATATGCCTATTATAAACTATACAATCGAATTTGATAATCCTATTATAGGCAAACAAAATTATTGTTTTGAATTTAGCAAACAAAACTACATAGAGCAAATAGCAAGAGCAAGAACCTTTGGGTTTTTAAAGGATGTTCAAGCTTTAAGAGCTATGAATTTAGGTCTTGGTGGAAGCCTAGAAAATGCTGTTGTGATTGATGATAATCGTATTTTAAACCCTGAAGGTTTGCGCTTTAAGGATGAATTTGTGCGTCATAAAATTTTAGACGCTATTGGGGATTTAACCTTGCTTGGATGTAGAGTTTTTGGAGATTATACTTCTTATGCAGGTTCACACAAGCTTAATCATCTTTTAACTAAAGAACTTTTAAAAGATCCTAGTACATATGAGGTAGTAAGCTTAGAAAAAAGCACACATAAGGTTTATGAAAAGGTTTTTGCATAAAAAAGGTTACTTTGCTTTTAAATGCCATAGCAAAACCTTTAATGCTTGGTATTTATGAAAATGATTTATTACTAAATACTATTGAAAGTGATTTAAAAGTTAGCGAGGTTTTACCAAAAATATTGCAAGAATTACTTTCACAATATGAGTTTGAAAAGCTTATTTATGTACATGGGCCAGGTTCTTACATGGGTATAAAGATTTCTTATGTTTCTTTTGAGACATTAGCCATAGTCAAAAACATTCCTTTAAAAGCAATTAGTGCTTTTGAGTTAAATAACAACACTCCTATATCTGCAAACAAACATTTATGTTTTGTAAAAAAAGACAATGGCGAAATTATTTTAGAGAAGACACAAGCAGGAAGTTTTTTTATGCCTCAAAGTTTAAAAGGTTTAAATTTAAGCAAAGAAAATACACCTTTTTATGTTTTAGATGCAATTAATTAAGGTAAAAAAATGAAAATTTTAGTTCCTGCGACAAGTGCAAATTTAGGTCCTGGTTTTGATTGTTTGGGCTTGAGTTTGAAACATTTTAATCAAACTATAGTTGAAAAATCTAATTTTTTTAGTATTAACATACATGGAGAAGGTGAAAATAATATCTATCTTAAAAAAAATAATACTTTTGTTAATATTTTTTATGAAATTTATCAAAGACTTAGCGGTAAAAAAGATAATTTTCGTTTTGTTTTTCAAAATAATATCCCTTTAGCAAGAGGTATGGGAAGTTCTTCTGCTGTAATAATTGGAGCTATTGCTTGTGCTTATGAATTAAGCGGATTTAAAGCAGATAAAAATATCATTTTAAATGAAGCTTTAAAATATGAAAATCATCCAGATAACATAGCTCCAGCAGCTCTTGGAGGTTTTGTGTGTGCATTAAATCACAATCAAAAAGTCTTAGCTATAAAAAAAGAAGTAGATAAAGACTTACAAGCTGTTATAACTATACCAAATGTAGCGATGAATACTCAAAAATCAAGAACAGTTTTAGCTAAAAAAATTAATCTAGAAGATGCTGTTTTTAATCTTTGTCATGCTTCATTTTTAACAGCTTGTTTTTTAGAAAAAAAATATGACGTGTTGAAATATGCAAGTTTAGACAAACTTCATCAAAACCAAAGAATGAAACTTTTACCTGAGCTTTTTGAAGTACAAAAATTAGCTTTAGATAATAATGCTCTCATGAGCACGCTTTCAGGCTCAGGTTCGAGTTTTTTCACTCTAGCTTATAAAGATGATGCTAAACAAATCAAAGAAAAAATCAAAAATAAATTTGCTAAATTTAGAGTTGAGCTTTTAGAATTTGATGATGAGGGCTTTAAAATTTGCTAAAAATTCCAAAAAAAAGATATAATTTTGAAAAACCATATACCCATTAGAATGTGCATTGTTTGCAAAGGTCGTTATGAAAAGCAAAGTTTGCATCAATTTCAAATAAAAAATTCTCAAATTATCACTAAAGTGGAATTTGGTAGGAGTTTATATATTTGTAATCCATGTTTTGAAAAAGATGAAAAAACATTGCAAAAGGCTTTTATGAGAGCTTGCAAAGGCAATTTTTATGGCAGTATAAATCAGCAGGATTTAAAGGAGATATTTTTTAATGACAGATGTAAAGATTAGCGAAATCGCTCAAGAGTTAGGATATACTAGTAAAGAAATTATAGAAAAAGCCAATGAAATAGGCTTAGAGGATATAAAATCCCCTAACAAAAAAGTATCTTCTGAAATCGCAGAAGCGATTTATCAATATGTACAATCAGGCGAAATACTAGATGTGGTAAAAAAAGTGGCCAAACCTAAAAAAGAAAGTACGGCAAAAAAAACTACTAAAAAAGAAGAAAGTAAAAAAGAAGAGAAAAAAACTACTAAAAAAGAAACAAAAACTCCTGTTAAAACAACAAATGAAAAGAAAGAAGAAGGTAAAAAAGAAGAAAAGCAACCTGAAAATCCTATTAAAAATGAAGCATTAGAAGAAAAAAAAGAAGAAATTAAATTCGATGAAAAACTAGGCTCTAATTTAAATTTAGCTAAAAGAAGAGGTTTAGTTATCGTTAAAAAGAAAAAAGAAGAAAGTAAAGAAAACCAAATAAACAATGAAGAAAAATCTAATATGCAAAATACTCAAGGCTTGAGCCTTAGTATGATTTTTTCAAATTCAGATGAGAATTTAAAAAGAAAGAAAAAAGAAAAGAAAAATCATCCTGCGATAAGTAAAAAAGAAAACACTACTAAAATGGATCTTTTAGGAGATAAAGACTTTGCTGATATTTCTTTAGAAGATGACGATATGGTAGTTTTACCTGATTTTAGTGTAAAAGAAAACAAACCAGCACAACCAGCAAACAAAAAACAACCAAATATTTTAAAGCAATCTTTAAATAACTCTATCAACCCATTTGGCGAGGGTGGTATACAAAGAAGAAGTCGTAAAAAACCACCTAAAAAGGTAGAGAAAAAAGAAAGCGAAGCTATAACAAGTGTAAGTATACCTAAAGAAATTCGTGTGTATGAATTTGCTGAAAAACTTGGTAAAAACACCGGAGAAGTTATCTCTAAACTTTTCATGCTTGGTGTGATGACGACTAAAAATGACTTTTTAGATGAAGATGCTATAGAAATTCTTGCTGCTGAATTTGGAGTGGAGATTAATATCATTGATGAGGCTGATGAGTTTGATTATGTAAAAGATTATGATGAAAATCAAACAGAAGAAAATTTAAGCCAAAGAGCTCCGGTTATCACTATTATGGGGCATGTTGATCATGGTAAGACTTCTTTGCTTGATTATATAAGAAAATCACGCATTGCAAGTGGCGAAGCAGGTGGGATTACTCAGCATGTTGGCGCTTATATGGTGGAAAAAAATGGTAGAAAAATCACTTTTATCGATACTCCAGGCCATGAGGCATTTACTGCTATGCGTGCAAGGGGAGCTAGTATAACTGATATTGTTATTATCGTAGTAGCTGCAGATGATGGGGTAAAACCACAAACTAAAGAAGCGATCAATCATGCAAAAGCAGCTAATGTGCCTATCATCATTGCTATTAATAAAATGGATAAAGAAAACGCAAATCCTGACATGGTAAAAACCCAACTAGCAGAAATGGACATCATGCCAGTAGAATGGGGCGGAAGCCATGAATTTGTGCCAGTTTCAGCTAAAAAAGGTGATGGTATAGAGGATTTACTTGAAATTGTATTATTACAAGCTGATATTTTAGAGCTTAAAGCAAATCCAAAAGCCCATGCTAAAGCAAGTATTATAGAATCTTCAGTGCAAAAAGGTAGAGGTCCTGTGGCTACTATCATCGTGCAAAATGGTACTTTAAGAGCAGGAAATACAGTCGTAGCAGGGGAAGCTTATGGTAAAGTGCGTGCTATGAGTGATGATCAAGGCAAAGCTTTAAAAGAAATAGGTCCAGGTGAGTGCGGGGTGATCATAGGTCTTAGTGAAGTAGCCGATGCAGGAGAAACTCTAATAGCTGTAGATAGTGATAAGCAAGCAAGAGAATATGCTAATAAACGCCATGAATACAACCGCCAAAAAGAACTAAGCAAATCCACTAAAGTAAGCATAGATGAGCTTGGTGCAAAAATCAAAGAAGGCAATTTAAAAGCCCTTCCTGTGATCTTAAAAGCAGATGTGCAAGGTTCACTTGAAGCGATTAAGGCTAGTTTAGAAAAACTCAAAAATGATGAGATCAAGGTTAATATCATCCATAGTGGGGTAGGTGGGATTACTCAAAGTGATATAGAGCTTGCAAGTGCGAGTGAAAACTCTATCGTTTTAGGTTTTAATATACGCCCAACTGGTGAGATCAAAGAACGCGCTAAAGATAAAGGCGTAGAGATAAAAACTTATAATGTTATTTACAATTTGCTTGATGATGTAAAAGCCTTACTAGGTGGTATGATGAGTCCTATCATCTCTGAAGAACAACTTGGTCAAGCTGAAATTCGCCAAGTGATCAATGTACCAAAACTAGGACAAATCGCAGGTTGTATGGTGACAGAAGGCACAATCAATCGTGGCGCGAAAATCAGGCTCATTAGAGATGGGGTTGTGGTATTTGAAGGTAATGTAAGCTCGCTCAAACGCTTTAAAGATGATGTAAGAGAAGTTGCAAAAGGCTATGAATGCGGTGTAGGCATAGAAGGTTGTAATGATATGAGAGTGGGCGATTATATAGAAAGTTATAAAGAAGTTGAGGAACAAGTAAGCCTATGAACCCAGCTGAAATCAAAAAGCTACGCACAGAAAGCATTTTAAAAGAGCTTATACCAGAAGCTTTAGCAAATTTAGACAACGAAGTTTTAAAAAACTTGTGCGTAGTGGATGTAGAGTGTAAAAAAGGCAGATATGATGCTTTTGTGTATTTAGATAAAATGTTTTTTAATACCCAAGAGCAAGAAATCATACTCAATCAACTTAAAAAAGCCGCCCGTGCTTTGCAAAATTACTGCATGAGTGAGCAAGGGTGGTATAGATGTCCGAATTTTCACTTTAAATTTGATGATAGATTAGAGTATCAAAATCATATGGATGCTTTATTTGAAAAAATCAAAAAGGAACAAAATGAATCTTGAAGCACTTTGTAAAGAAGCAGGACTTAGCTTTTATGATGATGAGCTAACAAGTGAAAATGGTAGAAAGATTTATAGAATTTATGTGCAAAAAGAAGGTGGGGTAAATCTTGATGATTGTGCTAGGCTTAGTGAGATTTTATCGCCTATTTTTGATGTAGAGCCACCTGTGAGTGGGGAGTATTTTTTAGAAGTATCAAGCTGTGGGCTTGAGAGAAAACTTAGCAAAATCGAGCATTTTGCAAAAAGCATTAACGAACTTGTAAAAATCACAACTAATGAAAAAGAAAAAATCGAAGCAAAAATCATCGCCGTAGATGATGAAAATATCACTTTAGAAAATTTAGAAACTCAAGAAAAAACTACTATAAATTTTAGCGACATAAGAAAAGCTAAAACTTTTGTGCAGTGGTAAAAAATTAAAATATAAATATTTACCAAATTAATATATAATAATTTGTTGTATAAACTACGATTTTTCAATTGTCTATAAATAGACATGATGTTTAGTTTTTAATCAAGGAGTGATAATGACCGCGGAAGAATTAGGCTTAAAATTAAAGGATATGTATGAAAATGCACCCAAAGGAAATAAAGTTACTTATATTCATTATTTTGGCATTAAATTTGCAGAAGAAATTAGAAAAAATAGTCTCAATGAAATTGTTAAATATGCAAATATATCTGAAAGTTATGCAACTGAAATAGCAAAGGCTATTTCTTTAGCTGATGTATTAAATCAAAATAATACAACCCAATATAATCACAATAGTTATAAAAATAAAGAAAATCAAAACATTCCAAGATTAAATCAAATTCTTTACGGGCCTCCAGGGACAGGAAAAACTTATCATACGATAGATAAAGCTTTAGAAATTTTAGGTGAAAATTTAGCAAGTAGATATGAGAAAAAAGCAAAATTTAATGAATATGTAAAAAAAGGACAAATAGTTTTTACAACTTTTCATCAAAGTTATGGATATGAAGAATTTGTAGAAGGTATCAAACCTGAATTTGATGAAAAAGAATTGAAGTATGAAGTAAAATCAGGTATTTTCAAGAAAATATGTGATGAAGCTTTAAATAAAGAGGTAAAAAATAATAACTTGGAAAAACTTGAGATTGATAATAAAACTAGTGTTTGGAAAATTTCTCTTGGAGAAAAAAGTCGTAAAGATACAGAGTTTTTGCAAAAATATTGTTTTGAGAATAATCAAATTCGTATAGGGTGGGGTAATACTAAAGAAATTTCCAATGAATCTTCTATTAATAATTTTAAAAGTATGAAAATTGGAGATTTAGTTTGTGTGTTGGATACTAAAAAAACCATAAAGGCTATCGGAGTTGTAAAAAGTGAAGTTAAGTATAGCAAAGAGGAGGAATTTGAAAAAGATTACGGATTTGATTTGTATGAATATCAAACTTATAGAGATGTTGAATGGATTTTAAAAAATAAGATAATTGATATATATAAATTAAATCGTAATACTGAATTAGATTTAAATACTGTTTATAAACTAAAAAATATTTCACCAAGTAATTTAATAGAAACTATAAAAGATCATTTAAATGATAAATTTATAATCATCATAGATGAAATTAATCGTGGTAATGTAAGTAAGATTTTTGGTGAGCTTATAACCTTGATAGAACCTAGCAAAAGAATAGGTGCTAATGAAGAGCTAAAAGTAAGATTGCCTTATAGTAAAGATGAATTCGGAGTACCTAAGAATGTTTATATCATAGGCACTATGAATACAGCTGATAGAAGTATAACTTCTCTTGATACAGCTTTAAGAAGACGCTTTGAATTTATCGAGATGATGCCTAAACCTAATGTTTTGTCTGATAATTGCGAAGGTGTTAATTTGCAAGAATTATTAAAAGCTATCAATACGCGTATAGAATACTTACTAGATAGAGAAAAGACTATAGGACATGCATTTTTTATAGGCATTGATAATTTAGAGAAATTAAAAAAAGTTTTTCAAAACAAAATCATTCCGCTTTTGCAAGAGTATTTTTATAATGATTATGCATTGATTGACGCGGTTTTAAATGAAAATGGTATGCTAAAAAAACAAGATAAAAAAAATATGACAGATTTTATAGAAAGTAATAAGGTTATTTATAAATTTAGCAATAGCAAAGATTGGGATAAAAGCACTTTTATAAAAATATATGAACAATGAAAACAATCAACACCTTTTCTATCATCGAGCACCAAGTTTTTTCTAAAGAAAATTTGCGTGAAATTTTCGAAGAAAAAGCTGAAAAGTTTTATAAAGAATTAGAAGATTTTGCAAAAAATAATGAAAGCCTTCTAGGCTTTAAAAACAAAAACACTTTAAAAGCTAAAAATTATGTTGGTATTATACAGACTAAAAGCGGGGTTTTAGAGATCTTACCAAAATGCACAAATTTGGATAGCTATAAAGAAAAAAAAGATAAATCTTTGAAAGTTTCAAAGAGTAAGTTAAATTACGCCTATGCAATAAGTAACGACAATAAATTATATACTAATTTTAGTTATTTCCAAGAATATAAAATTGTGAAAAATATTAAAGTAAAGAAGTGGTATAGTATAAAAGAAATAAATTTCAACCCCAAAAATCTTTTAATCAACATGCTAAAAACCTTAAAAAATTCTCCCTTTAAAAAGTCTCAAATTTCATCTTTACAAATTGCTAAAATGCCTTTGTTTGAAGTATTTATCACGATGTTTTTAGATGAATTTGATAGTGTGTATAAAAAAGGTTTGATGAGATCTTATGTAAGTAGCGAAGAAAACAGAACTTTTTTAAAAGGAAAATTACTTTTTAATGAGCATATAAAATCAAATTTAATACACAAAGAAAGATTTTTCACAAGTAGCGATGAATTTGTTTTAGACATAGCGCCAAATCGTTTGATAAAATCAACATTAAATTTTTTAAAATCCAAAACAAGCTTGAATAAATTTAAAATCATCAAAGCTATGCAAATGCTTGATGAGGTAGAGTTTTCTATAAATTATGAAAAAGATTTTAGTTTTAAAATTTCAAGACATTTTGATTATTATGAAAATATACTTTCTTGGTGTAAGGTATTTTTACAAAATCAAAGCTTTGCTCCATATAAAGGTAAAAAAGAAGCCTTTGCTTTGCTTTTTCCTATGGAAAAGCTTTTTGAAAACTATGTGGCTTATATGTTTAAACTTGCTAATCCTAGCAAAAATATAAAAACCCAAAGTAGTGGAAAATATCTAATTTCAAAAAATGATGAAAAATGTTTTATGTTAAAGCCTGATTTATATATAGAAAATAAAATGATTTTAGATACCAAATGGAAAATTCCAGATGATAACGAAGATGAGAAAAAGCACGGTATATCGCAAGGCGATTTATATCAAATGTTTGCTTATGCAAATAAATACGAGATAAAGGAAATTTATCTTATTTATCCTCTATGTGAGAGAACTTTTGACTTAAGAGAGAAGTTAAAAACTAAAGATATTAAGTTTTTAGCACAAGGTTTTTTAAAAGCTTGCGATGAACATGTAAAGCTTAAGGTATTTTTTGCACCTTTACCTTTTTAAAACAAGTAATCTTGATCTAGTTTCCATTTTTGCGCAATGCTTTTGTCAAGTTTATGGCAGTTTCTAAACATTTTATGCATATAATCAACTTTACTTGTATCCCAATTAGATAAGTCTTGATTAAAATTAACGCAATTTTCAAACATAAAATCCATATTTTTTACTTTAGAAATATCCCAACTCGATAAATCCTGATTAAAATTTTCACAACCTTCAGACATTGAAGCCATGTTTTTTACATTTGAAACATCCCAATATTTTAATCCTTTAAAATCACTTCTTGTAGAATTTTTAAATAATTCGCTCATATCTGTGATAAAGCGGGTATCTATATCTTTTAAATTAATTTCATCTTCAATCAACTCTTTTAACTCATCTTTTGTTTTTGGGTGATAATTTTTTAAAGATAAAATTTTCGTGTAAATATAATATAAAAATACTATACCTATAAGAATTGCTCCGATTATTAATATAGCACCAATTATGAAAGAGAAGACAAGCATAACAACATCGATATTATAGTATATTAAAAGCCCTATTCCTACGATTGCTCCAATTATGAGTGTTGGGATTAATATAAATAAAGCTAAACCTAGCCATAATTTCCAAAAAGCTAAGAGTAAAAGTATAAATATCATTATTCCTACGATAGTCCAAATCATATTATTCCTAATTAATTATATTAATTTTATTATATTGATTATTTATTGATAAGTGATTAATATATTTTGCTATATTTTTAAAAATAAAATTATAGAAGGTAATATGAATCACGAATTTTATATGAATTTAGCCATAGATGAAGCTTGGAAATATCAGCTTTTGACCTACCCCAATCCAGCCGTAGGTTGTGTAATCTTAGATAAAAATGGCAAAATTTTAAGCATAGAAGCACACAAAGAAGCAGGTAAGGCTCATGCAGAGCTTGAAGCAGTGAGTAAAGCCTTAAAAGTGCTTAATCCAAATTTAGATTTACCACAAAATGCAAATGATTTGCATGAGTTTATTTGTCAAAATCATCAAGGGTTATTAAAAGGCGCTAGTGCTTATGTGAGTTTAGAACCTTGCAATCATCAGGGTAAAACCCCACCTTGTGCGAAACTTTTTAGCGCACTTGGTTTTAGTGAAGTTTTTATCGCTACTAAGGATGAGCATAAGCTCGCAAGTGGTGGGGCAGAATTTTTAAAAGATCAAGGCATAAAAGTTCACATGGGAATTTGCGAGCAAAGAGCCAAAGAGCTTTTAAAACCTTTTTTAAAATGGCAAAAATCAAGTTTTAAATTTTTTAAACTAGCCCTTTCTTTAAATGGTTCTGCTTATGGCAAAATCGTAAGTTCTAAAGCAAGTAGAACTTACGCTCATGCATTGCGCTCAAAGCTTGATTTGCTAGTAGTAGGTGGAGAAACTATAAGGTATGATAGGCCTATTTTAGATGCAAGGTTAGTTCAGGCTAAAGCACCAAATTTATGCATACTAAGCCGTCAAAATTTAGAAAGTTTTGATCCAAACATTCCTTTATTTAGCGTGCCCAAAAGAGAAATTTTTACAAGCATTCCTAGTGAAGCTAAGCTCATCATGTATGAGGGTGGGGAGAACTTTTTAAAAGCCTTTAAAGATGAGTTAGATATGCTTTTGATTTTTTCAAGCTCGAATTTAAATACCTTTGAAAATGTTAAGTTAGATTTAAAGCTAAAGCCTTTATACAAAGGCTTTTTAGAAAATGATACTTATGGATTTTATGAGATTATTAAATCTTAGTAGATTTTTTGTGAGCTTACTTGTGTGAAAAATTGCGCTAAAGTGTTAGCAAAAAAGCTAGCACTTTGCTCTTCTAATCGTTTTAAAAACTTATCTATAGCATCTTCTTTTTGCCAGATAGGGTTTTGCACTTTGGCTAGTTTTTCTAACTCTTTTTTGGCTTGCTCATAATTGCCTATTTTATCAATGAGTTTTAATTTTAAAGCCTCATTTGCTAAAAACACTTTCGCATCAGCCCATGAGCTTGTTTGATTTAAATCTAGCTTGCGATTTTTAGCGACAAATTGCGTGAAAAGTTCATAGCTTTGATTGGCTAAATTTTGCAAAAAGTCTTTTTCTTCTGTGCTCCATTTACGCATGAAAGTTCCTGCTTCTTTATAGCTTCCTGCTTTGATGGTTTGCTCATTTATACCAAGTTTTTGTGCAAGCTCACTTACTTCAAAACCTTGCATAATTACCCCAATAGATCCTACAAAGCTAGCAGGATTAGCGATGATCATATCAGCTCCCACTGCGCTTAGGTAGCTTCCGCTTGCTATAGTTCCACCTGCATAGACTACCACAGGTTTTTTAGCTTTAAGATCTTGTATAGCTAAAGCTATTTCCATGCTTGGTGCAAAAGCTCCACCAGGGCTATCTATAAAAAGCAAAACCCCTTTTATAGCTTTATCATCTTTGACTTTGTAAATTTGTTCTAAAAGATTGCTCGCATCGCTAATTTCACCTTTAAGATTAATTTGAGCTAGGTTTGCATTAGAAAGTTTGGCATTATCCCCGCTTGGAGTAAGGATTAAAAACACGACAAATAAAAACACAAAGGTTTTAAAATAAGTGTTGATATAAGAAATGGTTTTTCCAATTCCTTTAAAAAATGATTTTATAATCTGCATTCTTTTCCTTTTTAAGTTGTTTAATCAAAAATTAAATCCAAAATTTGACACCAAATTAACATTATATTGATTTTTATAAATTTCATTTAATAATTTTATATCAAAAAAGAATGTTTTATTTGGTTTGAAATTTAGCCCAAGGTTAATGTTGAGTAAGTTAGTATCTAAATCATAGTATTGTTTAAATTTTTGATTTTTAAAATCAATAAAATTTGCATTATTGCTTATCTTTTTTCCTGTTAATCTTTTTTCATACAATATAGAACCTGTTATAGTATTTTTATTTTCATCTAAATTTGGTAATACATAAGAAGAAGTAATCCCTAAAACTAAAGATGTGCTGTTGTGTTTTATACTATCGTAAGATTTTGAAAAAATTCCACCGCTTTCACTAAATGCATTTTGTTGAAAATAATTGTAATTAAAATATACCAAAGGAGTTAAATTTAAATTTTTATTACAACTAAATTCTTTTGCTACACCTAATTGGGTAGAAGTTATCAATCCATTATATGTTCCTTTTAAAGTATCTGAATTTAGTATATATCTTTGCATGTTGCTTGAGTATAATCCTATGCCAATACCGCTTAAAATTTTAAAATTTTCTAAATTCAAAATATAATTGCTTGATAAATTTGCGTTTTTTGTTTTGATATTAGATGTTGAAAAATCAACATTAGAATATGAAGTACTTAAATGCGTTGCGAACATTGAAGAATTAATTTCTTTTCCTACGCTAAGATTGAGTCCATAGGAGCTTCCATGAAAATCATTACCATATATTTTTTTAAAACTAGGTCCCATTTGGAAGATATATGTTTGATTATCATAAAAATTAAAATTAGCTACATCACTTTGATATAATAAATTTGTCGGATAAGTATTACTAGCTAATCTAATATCCTCCATAGGTGTATTTATGAAAGTTGGATTAAGAGTCGAGAGCATGTTATTTTGTCCGAAATTACTGTAGGTGTTTAATAATTGGATTGAATTGGATAAATAATCATTTGATTCCAAGCTTTTTAGACTACTTTGAACGATTTCTTTATCTGCATTATCTAGTAAAATAAAATAATTTTTATAGTTTTCATTTAAGTTATCCATCATTCTAATGCTTCTTAATGCTTGTCCTATGGTGCTATTTTGAGTATTATATGCATTGTTTTTTATAATAGGCTTGACTATTATTTGAGAGTTATCATGCTCAGGTTTTGGCTCAGGTTTTGGCT
>NZ_JANQDA010000012.1:0-54218 GCF_024723655.1 Campylobacter sp. RM5063
TCTAATAACATCAGTTACATCTTTAATATCGCTACTTTGTTTAATAACCTCTTCAGTTCTTGCTGCTACTGCGTTCATAGAAGCACTCATTTCTTCAACAGCAGCTGCGCTTTCTTGTAAAGAATCAGCTTGTTTTTGTGCGCCATCATTAAGCTTTAAAACACTCTCTTTTAAAGCATCAGCTTTAGTTTGAAGCATTTCCCCTTGTTTTAATGAAGCTTGAAGCATTTTTCTTATTTCTTCTCCGACTGCATTAAGCGATTTTTCTATCTCACCATCAGCATACTCAAGCTTATCTGAAAAATCAAGATTTTTAAAACTTTTAAAAACTCTTTCTATTTCATTTAAATCTTTACCAATTTTCATTTGCATATCATCAAGCATTTTATTTAATACTTCTTTTAATTCCACAAGTTTTGGATTAACAGGATTTGCTTTTATTCTTTGAGTAAAATGTCCTTTTTCTATATCACAAGATACTTCTAAGATATTTTGCACAGTTATGTCATCTTTTTCTAAACAAGTATGTATATATTGAACATTATCATTAATCATTAATGCCATTTTTCCAAGTTCATCATTATATCTAGGAATTAAAACCTCAACGGTTGGAAGCTCATGATTTAAGTATCTAAAAAATTTCATTAAATGATCTTGAAGTCTTTGCACTCTTATAGAAACTATTCTTTTTACTGAAGTACCAATCACAACTACTATAACAATTATCGCTATAATAGAATTAATCAAAATAATATTTCTTAAATCCACAATAGAAGCATATACAGATTCATTTGGGACAATAGCCAACATAGCCCAATAAATTCCTGTATTTGGCCATATTTCAAATACTCTTATAGCACCATGATATTCACTACCATCATCTGCTTTATAATCAATAGCTCCTGCATGGATAGTTTTTTGTGCTTCTATTATATGAGCTGTATTTTTATTAACCTCTGTAATCTTTTTTGTAACAAATTCAGCATTTGGATGCGTAGCTATAACACCATTACTTGCTATTAAAATCCTTCTTGCTCCTTGATAAATAGATCTTGAAGAATCATTTAAAAAATCAGCCGTAGGTTTAAGATCAAAAAGCATACCAACAACACCTATAGCCTTTCCTTTTTTATCTGCAATAGGCGCAGCTACATGAACACCTAGAAATTTATTTCCATGTATGTTATACCATCTTGGTTCTCCAAAATATAACTTACCCCCCCCCATCAAATTTTTTATAGCATTCGTTTTAGCAATCTCTTCACTTGCTGCTAAAGTTTGCATACCGCCAGCATTGTTAATATCTACATCTCTCATTAACACCATAAATTCATTATTATTTGAAAAATATTTTACATCAACACCCAAATTTTTATATACAGTTCCGTCTTTTAAATAATAATAACCATAAGCTATATCTCCATTTGCATCAATGGCTTCTCCAAGGATATTTTCTATCCTTTTTGGGTTTATAGCACCTTCTGAAATAAGATTGTTTAAAGTTCTTTGTGTACCAATAGTACTGACGAATAAAGACCTAATGCTCGCTTCAGCTTGATTTCCATAACGATGCACAGAAGCTGTGAGTGTATTTTCTATTTGTGTATTTAAAATAGCTGTGGATCTGTTTATAATCAAAAAAGATAAAATACTTAAGATTAAAACAACCGTTATAATAGCTATTGCAACTATTTTAGCACCAAGACTCCAATTACGCATTTTTTCTCCTTTAGTTAATAAATTATAAATTTTTATAATTATAAAAACTTTTCATTAAATAAAAATTAAAATTTATTAAAATATTAAATATTTTATAAACAATAAAAATTATCAAGTTAAAGCTAAAGAATTGAGTAGTTTTTACAAAGAAAAGAAGTTGAAGATTTATTTAAATGGATGAATGAAAATGCCAGATCACCTCGTTGGTTGAGCATAAATGGAATAGATTATGATGAAGCTTATGTTAAAATTTTTCACACAAGCAAAAGCATAGATGAGTTTAAAGAAAAATACCTTGAGCTTCAAAATACATACTTTGTTGATTTTAGCAAAAAGATTAATGAACCTCAGGAAACTTTAGAAAAAGACAAAGAAAAATCTTTCAAACCTATACAAGGTGAAAGTAAAAATAAAGAAACCTACAAAGATGATAATGCAAAAAATGAACTTATAAAAAAACTTTTAAAAAATAAATTTAGCACAAGAGAAGAATTAGAAATTCTTTTTGGCATGAAATTTAATGATGATGTGGGAGAATTTAATCAATTTCTTTCTCAAAATATCACTCCAAAAATTATAGATATTAAAGTTTAAAAATATTTTTATAATATTAAAATATATTAAATTTTATAAAATCATTAGAACCATTTTCACTAATAACATTAATAACATATTTACCTTTTTTTAAATCTAAAGATAAACTTTCTTCTTTTCCTTCAAAAATCAATTCTTGATTTAAATACCAAAAAAGTTTTTCTTTTTTAGGGTTTATAAGTTTAATTAACAATTTTTGCTTACTTTTTAAATCTTTTGGCAAAATGATATTAAGATTATTTAGCGGATATATGATTTTTAAATTTTGATTAGAACTTTGTAAATTTTGCTTTTCTTTTGCAAAAAATGCTTGTGCATTGGAAGGTAAATTTAATATAATCTTTTTCTTTGCATGGATGAAATTTTCATCTAAAGAATTAACTTCTTTATTTTTATACATAAAAACTTCTTTTAAAAATGGTGAAGTTCTTAAGACATTTGCACTTTGTGGGTAAAGCACTTCTTTAAAGTCAAATTTATAATCATATCTATATCCTGTTTGATTTTCAATTTTGATAGAAACTAAATCATTAGGCTTTTCAAATTCTAAATTAACTCTCTCAAGTAAGGCTAAAAGTTCAAAAAACAATTCCCCTGCTATGCTTACACCATATAAATTTGCATTTGCCTCGCCATTAAAATTTCCAACCCACACTCCTAAAGTGTATTTTGGAGAAGTTCCTATAGCCCAGGCATCTTTTCTACCATAACTTGTGCCTGTTTTCCAAGAAATAATAGTATTAAAATCATATTGTCTTAAACCTGCTCTATCTAAATCCTTTAAGGTTTGTAAGGTTAAAAAGCTTGCTCCATCACTAATAAGCTTTTTATTTTCTCTAGTAAATGCATTTTCTTCATATAAAAGCTCTTTAAAATTTCCATAATTTCCAAGTCCTAGATAGATTTTTACCATATCTTCTAAACTAAATTCTTTTGTGCCCAAAATCAAAGAAAGTCCGTATTTTTTAAAATTTTCATCTTCAAAATCTAAAATATCTTTGAGCTTATAAAAAAACTTCTCATACCCATATTCTGCAAGTAAGCTTACAAAAGGAACATTAAGTGATTTTTGCAAAGATTCTTTTGCACTAATAAAACCATGGTATTTTTTATTTGCATTTTGTGGAGCAAAGTTAGAAAAAAATGTAGGCACATCAAGCATTAAAGATTCAGGCACTATAAGTCCCTCATCTATGGCAAAAGCAAAAAGCAAAGGTTTTAAGGTTGAACCCACACTACGCTTTGCTATCACCCCATCAACTTGACCAAAACTTGCAAAATCATAAAAATCATTAGAGCCTACATAAGCTAAAACTTTATTTGTTTTGGCATCTGCTAACAATATAGCTAGATTTTTTATGCCTTTTTGTTGTAGTTTATAAGAATATTCTTTAGCTTTTTCTTCAAATTTGATTTGAATTTTTTTATCTATACTAGAAACGATTTGTTCTTTATCTGCTAAAAGCCTACGCGCTAAATGTGGAGCTAAGTTTTTCCTTGTTTTAAAGCTAGGAAGTTTTTCAGCCTTTGCAAGAGTTAAAATATCTTTAGAAAAATATCCCTTTTCAAAAAGCCTATCAAGCAAAGCATTGCGTTTTTTTAAAAGTCTATCTTTGTTTTTTTCAAGATTAATTAAACCTGGATTATTAGGAAGCACAGCAAGCAAGGCTGCTTCACTCCAAGTAAGATCTTTTAAATCTTTTTCAAAATAAAATAAACCCGCGCTTGCAACACCTACTAAATTTCCCCCATAAGGAGCATTATTTAAATAAAGTCTTAAAATTTCTTCCTTATCATAAGCGTTTTCTAAAGCAAAAGCTTTGATGATTTCATTAAATTTATTAAAATATGTGCGTTTGTTTTGCTCTAGAAGTTTGATTGTTTGCATAGAAATTGTACTTGCGCCACTTCTTTTACTTGAAAAAAGATTATTTTTAAAAGCCCTTATAATCGCTAAAAAATCTACTCCATAATGAAAATAAAAATTTTTATCTTCATATAAAAGAACTGCACTTTTTAATTTTTGCGGTATAAACTCACTCTCTAAATGCCATTGTTCGTTAGAATCTAAAAATACACTAAGAATTTCTTTATTTTTATCAAATAAAACCTTACTATAAGTGCATTTAAATAAATCCTTACTATCAAAGCTAAAATAAATTAAGCCTATGTAAAGACATAGACTTAAAAAGCATATTGCAAGGCTTATTTTGATTTTCACTGCACTACTTTGACTCTTTTACTCTCACTTAAAGCTCTATAAGCATTATCATACATTGCTTCAGCATAAGCTCCACTCAAAGTATAAACACCTGGAGTAACAGCACTTAATTTCACAAAAAATTCTCTTGACTCATCAGAGTATAAAGGAAAGAAATACATGATTTTATCATCTCTTATATCTACAAAATCATAATAAGAATTTTTCACAAAATTAGGAGTTTCATCATCTAAAAGATCATGTACTATCTCCCATCCACTTGGTAAAATTTGAGTTAAAGCTATATTAGAAGTGCCCGGATAATTTTTATTTGATATTTTTAATTTCATATAAAAAATTTGAGAGCTTTTTATAGCACTTTCATCTATTTCATTTCCATTTTCATCATAAAAACTTCTTTCTATATACATACGCTGCGCAAAAGGTTCGACAATGCCTTTTTTAATTCCCTCTACTCCAAAATGCACATAAGTATCTTCTTTAGCTTCTATCAAAGCGCTGCCTTGATTAAACTCAAATTTAGAAAAACTTGCATTGAGCTTTTTACTCTCACCATTAATTTTTACACTTGCATTGATAGTTTTAGGATTTTCATCACTAAAGCTATTTGCCAAAGCATATAAAGCATAGCCTGTGCTTTGAGTGCTAAGCCAAGCTTGACTTTCTAAAGTTTTTTTAATATCATCTAATAATTCATCATTATTTTTACCATAAATTATTTTATACGCATTTGCAATAATAGCTTCATCTCTTAGAAAAGATCCATAAGTATGAGTATAATTAGCTTTTTCATCAGGCTTTGTGCTTAAATTTTTAGCTATATTTAAAGCTACCTCATCAAAACCTGCTAATTTATAAGCTGCACTAAGTTGCCAAAGACTTACATTGTTTAAGCTTTGCAAATAAGTACTATCTTCATAAATAGCATTCATTATGCTTAAATTTGGCTCTTTGGCTAGAGCTAAAAGATATAAAGAATTTATTCTAATTTCTTTATTTGTTTGAGCTTTTAAAACATAGCGTTTTTGATAATCAAGCCATGCTTTAAACATTCCCTCGCTCACATAATAGCCTCTTTCTTTGGCTAAAATCATAAACATACCTGCATAATTACTTCCCCAAGCATCAGAATCTTTAAGTCCTTGCCAATAAGCAAAACCACCATTAGCAGTTTGAAAATTTGCGTATTTACTTAACAATGCATTGATATTGTTAATATTTTTTTGTTCATTTGCCCCTTGATCAAGTTTTTGCAAAAAGAGTTGCGGTAAAACTGCTGAAGTACTTTGCTCTATACATCCATAAGGATAATTTTGCAAGTATTTTAATCTATGATTTATATTTAAAATAGGCTTAGAACTCACACTTAAAAACGCCACTGGATTGATATAATCTTGTGTGATTTTAAACTCCATAGAAGCATTTGCAGGAATTTTAAAAGATTTTCCCTCATAAGTAATCGTATTTAGTGCTTTTATGTCAATTTGAGTATTTTGAGTATAGGTGTAATCTTTTGCATTTAAACTTAACTCTATTTCTTCCACCCCAAGCTTGCTTGAATTTACTCTTGTGTTAATATAAATATCTTTTGTTTTTTCATTACCAAAATCAATTAAAATTTCATCTTTTTCAAAATTTATGAGTGAATTTTTTGTTTTTAGTTTAAGTTTTGCATTTTTTACATCATCATCTACTTTAAATACCTGCACTAAAAGCTTAAACTCATCATCAAGTCTTAAAACCCTTGGCAAAGTTTCAAGCATTACAGCAGGTGCGCTAACTTGGATATCTTTAGAAGCACTGCCAAAACCTGCTAAGTTGTTCGCCACTACCATAACTCTAACCGAACCTAGATACGAGGGCATATTAAATTTTAATTTTGCATAACCATTTTCATCACTTTGCACTGGCTCTTGAAACAACACAACAGGTTTAAATCGTCTTGCTTTTTCATCGTTTTTACTTTTATTTGCCCTACTTTCTAAGAAAACATCACCGCCCGTAGTTAATACCTTGGAAGCATTAGAAATATTTTTAGCAATGATTTTATCATAGGTATCATATATGCTCATGTTAAAGCGAATTTTTTGATAAAAATATCCCCAAATATCTGGAGTTTTAAAAGCATTTACATCAAGCAATCCCTCATCTACAATAGCTATGGTATAAGTATAACTTTGCTTGTTTTTACTTTGAATTTCTACTTCAAAATCTTGTTTTGGCATGATTTTATCCGGTACTTTTAAATCAAGCTCGATTTTACTTTGTTCATCTACTACATTCAAAGGCACTACACCAAAAAGTCTTAAGGCTCTATCGTTAGTGTATTGATTATAATCTTGAAGCAAAATCACACTCACATACACATTTGGCTTATATTCTTTAAGAATAGGAATTTCAACCTTTGTAATATCTTCATGCGTATCTATCACAAAGCGTTTTAAAACCTTTACATTATCATTTAAAGTAACGATGGCTTTTGCACCCTTAACACTTTCAAATTCAATAAAAGCTGTTTCGTTTGATTTGTATTCTTTTTTATCGCTTTTTATTTTTAAAGAACTCACTATATCAGCATTACTTGGCGCACCAAAACTACTAATATAAAAAAACTCTCCTGCGCTTGTTTTACTTTGTGTATCTTCAAGCTCTATAAACATTTCACCATGGTATTCTTTGGGATCAAATTCTATTTTAACCGGTTTATCCTTACTTAAAATAGTTCCTTGGGTAATGATTTGTGTGTTTTTATCTTTTTTGAGTGATTTTAAAAAATCATCATAATTATCATAATCCCACCACCAAGAATAATCATTTGCATAAATAGTATATTTAATCTCTCTATTTGCTATCAAATTCTCATCTAAATCACTCACAATAGCTTCAAAATTAATTGTAGAACCCGAGCTTAAATAGTGATTTTTTAAACGCTTAATACCCACAAAATACTCATGTAATATCACTTGTGAATTCACAAGCGCTTCAACTGATCTTGAACCTTTTTCAAAAACCCTAGCCCTTATGTTAGCTTCAAGATTATATGGAGTATTTTTAAAAAAATCTTTTAAAGCAAATTCTTGCTTTACAAAGCCACTTTCATCTAAAATGCCTTTTAAATTATCTTGATATTTTTGCACTAAAACACTAGGATTTGAAAAAATATATTCTGGATATTTTGAATTTTTATATTCTTTTTTACTTACAAATAAATCAGCTTGATATTGTAAATTACTTGCTGGTGTTCCAAAAAGATATTTTGAGCTAATATTAAAATCTAATTTTTCATTTTCTTTTATACTTTTTGGAGCTTGTATAGATACTTTTATACGATTTGGCACTATATTTTGCACTAAAATTTCTTTATCAAAAATAGCATTTGCAAATTCTACTCTAGCTAAATACACTCCACTTAAAGCTTGTTGATCAAGTGAAATCTTTTTATAAAAAGTTCCATTACTCAAAGGATCAAGTTTAATTTTATCTAAAAACTTTTTATTGCGTGGATCAAAAAAACTCAAAAATATAGGGTGATTAACAGCTCCTTTATCATTTCTTGCAACCATAGTTAAATGTATATCATCACCTGGTCTATAAACCCCTCTTTCTGTGTAAATAAACACTTTGTTTTGAGAATTTTGCTCTAAACCATCTACATCAAAACCATCATATAATAAAGGCGAACTTAAGCGTAAAATAGAAGCTTGCTTATCTTTTGAAGCAATGATAAATAAAGCTCTTGACTCATCAATATCATCAAAAACAGCCAAACCATTATCATCGCTTGTCTTAGAAGCTAAAATTTGATTGCTTTTACTAATTATATCAACCCTAACCCCACCTAAAGCCTTTTGCGTGGTAAAATCTCTTACATCGACAAAAAGTTTTTTATTTAAATTTTGAGCAATTAAAGCTATATCTGAAAAAATCAAATTTTTACTAATCTTTGCTTTTTGATCGAAAAATCTTTGTTTTTTCCAACTCTCCATACCCTCATCAAAAACATAATCAATATCTTCTTCTTTAAAATAAAGCTTAACTATAAACACACCACTTAAATCTTTTAAACCATCTAAAGCTATCTCATTTTCTTGCCATTGATTTTTAACATTTTTAATATCAAAGTCTTTTTTTAATACTACTTCACTAGTATAATCACTCTCTGAAAAAATATCGCTATCATAATCACTTAAATTTTTAGCACCTTGAAGATTTTTATATCTTAAATATTCACTTAAATTATTTGAAAATACCTGATGAACTTCTAAATGGATCTTTTTAATATTTAAACTTTTAAAAGCTATTTTTTTACTCGCTTTGCTAGATAAAAATACCCCTTGATTTGTAAAACTTATAGCAGGCTCATAGTCTTTTAAACTTACTTGAGTTTTATAGCTTTCTTTTGTACTAATTCCATCAGCGCTTTTAATCCCTTGAGCAAGTTGAATTTCATAAGTTTTATTTGGAGTAAAATTTCCTATGAGCTTGATTTTATTCCCAAATACCAATGCTTTAAAATCTACTTTGGGTGTAATAAAAATCAACTCTTTTAAATTTTGATCTTGCGAAATACTTTGAGAAAAAAGTAATTCTATGTTTTTATTGATTATATTTGCATTTTGAAATACAAATTCGTTCTTTGCAAGTAAAATATATTCTAAATCTATATTTTTCTCTAAACCTAAAATTTCTTTATCAAAAACTACTTTTATATTAGTGTTTGTATTTTTAATTTTTAATGGCTTAGAATACACACTTGCTATATCATCTTGGATGATAATTTTATCTATTTGAATTTCTTTTTCTTGTGCATTAATTTTTACAGCTTTTAACAACTCATCTTTATCAAAAGCATAAAAACTTTGAACATTTAAAATCAACACACTCTCATCATTTGATATATTTTGAAAATATCCTTTGACATCTAGTTTTTCAAAAGGAGTTTTTACTTTTAATTGTATTTTTTCATCAGCTACAATATCATTTAAGTCTATAAAAATATCATAATTTTGATTTGCTTTTAAAGAAGTGTATATGTTTAATCTTGTGGAAGTTTCAAGTTCATACTTTGCTTTTATTTTTTGATTATTAATAACAATTTCTCTTTCTTTTACAACACCTATGTTTTCTGTAATGATATTGGTATTAAATTCTATAAAAATACTATGCGTATTTTCATTAAAACCATAAGATCTTATAATAGAATTCTTATCTTCATTTTTAGAACATGCAAACAACAAGCTTGCAAGCAAAACAATAAAAAAATAATGTAAAAATCCTTTCATGGGTATCCTCTTTTTGGTAAATTTTTCAAATTATATCTAAATTCACTCTTGCTTCACTCAAAAAATTATATAATTCTTACATAAAAATAAAGGAGAAAAAAATGAAAAAGAAAATCGCTGCATTATTGACAACCTTAAGTCTTTCAAGTCTTGCTTATGCAGATGGAATTTATGGTGTGATAGTAGATGTAAATGATGGCGCAAAGACTATTTTAATCGATACTACCTATGGAGAAAAAATGAATATAAAAATTCTACCAAATACAGAAATTGATATGGATGATTGCGGTATTTTTGGTATGGATAAATATGGCACTTTTAGAGATTTAAAAGTAGGAACTTTTATAGAAGCTGAAGTTTTCCATGGCTATGCTCAAACAACACCAAATCCACAAACGCCAAATCAAGTTCAAAATATAACCGCTAAAGAAATTAAAATAGAATGCAAAAAAAGAGCTTATTAAGCAAAATAACTCCTAAAAAGGAGTTATTTTAATGCGTTTTTTTCTTATATTAATTTGCATTAGCACTTTTGCATTTGCTTATAAAATTCAAGGTATTTTAAAAAACACTACTACACATACAATAAGTATTCAAACAAGTTTTGATAATAACTTAATTATTACCATTTTACCCCAAACACATATAGATATTTATAACTGCGGAATTTTTGGTAGCAATAAAAAACAAGCCAATGTACAAGATCTAAAAAAAGGGAGTCTTGTTAAAGTTAAAGGCAGTAAAAATGGAAGCATTATCATTGCTGAAAAAATTATAGTAGAGTGTGATGATCAAAGAAGAGCTTATTAAGATAATAACTCTTCTTTATCGTCTTTATTGATTTTTTCTATATAAAGACTTTGTGAAGGAAATGCAAAACTTAGTTTATTTCTTTCGACAATCTTCATTAATTCAAGTAAAATACTTTGTCGTGCTTCTCTAAAACCTGCAGCATCAACTGCTTTAGTATAAAAATATACTTCTATATCAATAGAACTTGCGCTAAAGCCACTCACAGCCACATAAGTATTATTTTTATATCCTTCTAAATCATTCACTGAAACTAAATTTTGTCTATATCTAGCGCGGGTTCCACCATGATTTAGCGCACTATCATCAACTTGAGCTATCAAAGGACTAGTGGCTAATAAATATCTTATATCTTCTACACATTGCTCAAGTTGTTCAGGTCTTGCATCATAAGTTACACCTATAAATAATTTTACATGGCGTCCTATTTTTCTTTTACTCCAATTTTTTATATTAGTTCCCATAATAGTTGAATTTGGTAAAAACACCAAAGAATTATCAAAAGTTCTAATAGTAGTTTTTCTAAGCCCAATTTCTACTATAGTTCCTTCTATACCTGAAATTTCAACCCAATCGCCTTGATTAAAGCTGTTATCAAAAAGCAAAAGCACAGAAGCAAAGAAATTTGCAATAATATCCTTAGCTGCCAATGCCACAGCCAAACCACCAATACCTAAAGATGCAATCAATGCTGAAATATTAAATCCTAAATGTGATAAAACAAATAAAACAGCTATTACTATAATAATAAAATATAAAATTTTAATAATTAAATTAACCACTTCGCGTTTGCCACTTTTTTCAGCAAGCTTTGCCACAATTACCATACCATAACTATCAAAAATATTTATCACAAGCCAAGCAGTTAAAATAACATAAACAATTGATAAAATATTACTAATTCTTATATCTACAGGTGCAGGATAGTAAAAAATAGTAAAACAAATTCCAATAGCATAAGCAAACAAAAACCAACCCACTGGTCCTTGGAGCTTTTCTAAAAAGTGAGTTTTTATTTCTACATTTTCTGAATTTTTTCCAAATAAATGTATCAATACAAAATACAAAATTTTTGCAAGATAAAATTTCAAAGAATAAAACAAAACAATGACAATAATAGAAATAACTATTTTTCCAACATTTACACTACTAATAGAGGTTTGTTTATTAATATAATTAATGGCATTTTGCAAACCCAAGCCCGTAAATAAAAAATTAGTTTCAAGCAAATTTGCATTATTTCTTAGATATACCAAAATTTCATTATATGACTTGATGGTATTTCTTAAATTATTTTCACTAAGCTCTAAAGTTCTAAGTTGAGTAATATCATTAATTTTCTCTTTATCTAAAGCAAAATTAAAAACTATATCTTCTTTTAATGAGTCAATGCTTTCATCAATAATTTTTTTTATTTTTTGACTTTGAGCACCTTCGATAAAAACTTTTTCTAATTCAAATATACAAAGATAAAAATGTTCTGCAGAGGTTAAATTTAAAAGTTTGATTTTATTATCCACATAATCATAATATCTTTTTTTAGCTTGGGCATTTTCAACACTTTTTTGTAAAGCATTCTTAGTTTTTAAAAAATCTTTTGCTTCTTTATCATCAATCTTTTGAGATACCATTTTTAAAGGTAAAGTAGTCAAAAGAGCTGTTTTTTGTTTTTCTATTTCTTTGATATTATCTTGAAATTCGGTGCTATTTGTATCACCGGTTTTAAAACTTTCCAAAAGTAAATTAAGCTCTATATAATCTTGTACCAAAGCAAAAATACTATTCTTATCCTCTAAAGCATTTTTTTCCTGTGCATTCAAAGTGCTGATAAATAAAAATAATAAAATAATATTAACAATCTTTTTCATACTTTTTTCACCCTCTCTTGTATTAAAACAAAATTTTCAAAATTAAAATCATACTCATAAATTTCACCCGTTTCTATGATGTAATACCAAGCATGAAGTTCTATTTCTTTTTTATTTAAAGCTTCTTCTATACCTGGATAGGTTAATAAATTTTGTAAAGAATTAACCAAGTTCATTTTTTCAGTCATCCAAGATCGCATGGCTAAATCACTGCCTGCAACTTTTAAAACCTTATTTTTAATAGGCTCGAGCAAGGTAAGCCATTTTCTCACATTCGGCATACTCTTTAGCTCATTTTCATTTGCATATAAAGCCGCACAGCCACCACAATTACTATGTCCACAAACTATGATATTTTTTATATGTAAAGAACTAAAAGCATACTCAATAGCTGAAGTAGTTGCCAAAAAATCATCTCCTACTCTATAAGGTGGAACTATATTGCCTATATTTCTTACAACAAAAAGCTCTCCTGGGCCTGTATTAGTAATTAAATTTGGTATAACTCTTGAATCAGCACATCCTATAAAAAGCGTGTGGGGATTTTGTTTATTTTTTAAACTTTCAAAAAGTTCTGCATGCTCTTTAAAATCTTCTTGCATAAATTTTAAAGCACCCTCGATCAAGTCTTTCAAAAAAAGTCCTTTTTTGCATTTTAATAAAGCATTATACTAAATTATTTTTACTTAAAATAAATCTATAAATTTATTTTTTGTTATATTTTTATACAATTTTAATCTTTTATTTATCTTTTTTTTGTAAATTTTAATTTTTAAAAATTATTGGAGGATTTTAATGAGTCTTTATGATAGAGATTATTCTAACTCTAAAACTCAAGAATTTGAAGGTTATGCTAGAAGTGATTTGAGCATTTTTATAAAACAAACTTATCAGCTTTTTGCTGCTTCATTATTAGCTGCAACAGCAGGTGCTTACATAGGAATTTTTGCCTTAGCGCATTTATTTGCACAATCTCAAGCAACTTTTTGGATTTTATTTATCGTAGAAATTGGCTTGTTATTTGCATTACAATGGAAAAAAAGAGAAGCTCCGCTTAATTTAGTTTTACTTTTTGCCTTTACTTTTGTTTCAGGACTTACTTTAACACCACTTTTATATTCTGTTTTAGCACTTCCTGCAGGAGCTAGCATTATCGCTCAAGCTTTTGCTTTAACAACAGTGGCTTTTGGTGCTTTAAGCGTTTTTGCTATGAATACAAAAAGAGATTTTACTATGATGGGAAAAATGCTTTTTATAGCTTTAATTGTTATCGTAGTAGCTTCTTTAATTAATATCTTTTTTCAAAGTTCACTTTTAAGCTTAGCAATTTCTGGTATTGGTGCAATTTTATTTTCTTTTTACATTCTTTATGATACTCAAAACATCATTAGAGGAAATTATGAAACACCAATCGAAGGTGCAGTTGCGCTTTATCTTGATTTTATCAATCTTTTCATCTCTCTTCTTAATATTTTAAGAAGCTTTAATAGCAGATAAAAATTTGCGAGAAAAATTCTCGCAAATTTTCTTTACCTCTTTCAAGTTTTTATCAAACTTTTTAAGTTAAAATACTCATTTTATTTTCAATAAGGAAAATTCATGACTACTCTTTTAATTATTTTGCAATTTGCAATTGTTGTGATTATTTGTATTGCTGTTTTATTACAAAAAAGCTCAAGCATAGGACTTGGAGCATATAGCGGAAGTAATGAAAGCTTGTTTGGAGCAAAGGGTCCTGCAGGGTTTTTAGCTAAATTTACTTTTGTGATGGGTGTTTTACTTATCGCTAATACAATTGCTCTAAGTTATATGTATAATAATGCTAATTCTAACTCACTTGCTGAAAAAGCAGAACAAATTTTACCAAAGGCACCTGAAACAAACACAACTAGCATTCCGGTTGCACCAAGTGCTCCAATTAGCGAAAGTAATACTAGCAAATAAAAAAAGGAAATACCATGCTAAATGAAATTTATACCAAGCAAAAACAACAATCAGACAAAAGCTTAGAGGCCTTAAAAAAAGATTTTACTACCATAAGAACTGGCAAAGTAAATATAAATATACTTGATCATATTCATGTAGATTATTATGGTAGTGCAACTCCATTAAATCAAGTAGCAACAGTTTTAGCAACCGATGCTTCAACTATTAGCATTACTCCTTGGGAAAAATCAATGCTAAAAGCCATAGAAAGTGCTATAGCTGCGGCAAACATTGGAGTAAATCCGAACAATGATGGTGAAAGTGTTAAATTATTTTTTCCTCCTATGACAAGAGAACAAAGAGAAGAAAATGCTAAAAATGCTAAAGCTATGGGTGAAAAGGCTAAAGTTGCTATTAGAAATATTAGAAAAGATGCAAATGATGCGGTAAAAAAACTAGAAAAAGATAAAGCAATCTCAGAAGATGAAGCTAAAAAAGCTTATGATGAAGTACAAAAACAAACCGATAATTATACAGCAAAAGTAGATGAGTTAGTTAAAAACAAAGAAGCGGAACTTTTAAAGGTTTAAAAATGAACTTAGAACAAATTTATAAAGATTGTGGAGCATACCTACAAGGACATTTTTTACTTAGCTCAGGGAAACACTCTGAGTTTTACCTTCAAAGTGCTAAAGTTTTAGAAAATCCAAAACTAGCAGGTGAGCTTTGTGATGAGCTTGCGAAAGTTATTGCTAGTTTTAATATTGAATTTGATAGTATTTGCTCGCCTGCCTTGGGTGGAATTTTAGCAGGTTATGAACTTGCTAGAGCTTGTAACAAACGCTTTATTTTCACTGAACGCGTAGAAGGAGTGATGAGTCTTAGACGCGGTTTTGAAGTAAAAAAAGGTGAAAAATTTATCGTTTGTGAAGATATTATTACAACAGGTGGCTCAGCACTTGAGAGTGCAAAAATCATCGAGAATTTAGGTGGAGAAGTAGTAGGTTTTGCAGCTTTAGCAAATCGTGGTTTTTGTGCTGTAAAAAATTTAAACAATCCAAGAAAAGAAAATGCAAAATTACCACAAAATTTACCACTTTTTGCACTAGGAAATTTTGAATTTGATATTTATGATGCAAATACTTGCCCACTTTGTGAAAAAGGCACTAAAGCTATCAAACCTGGTAGTCGTGGTAACTAATGAAAACTAAAGCAAAAATAGCCACTCGCTTTTTAAGATTTAAAGCCTTTTTGATTGATCTATTTTTGCTTTATGTGCCCATTTTGTATTTGTTTTATTTTACTCTTGGCTCTAAAGAAGCTTTTTTAAACAATCAACTTATAATTTTTTTGTGCCCATTGCTTTTTGGATTTTTACAAGCATTATTTTTAGTAAAAAAAGCTCAAAGTCCTGGACTTAAAGCTTATGATTTATACTTGATTGATATTAAAAATGGACACAAACTTAATTTTTTTAGAATAATCCTACGCTATGTAATTTTCATTATAAGCTTTGGCTTGTTGATTGGCTTTTTGGTAAGCTTTTTAAGAAAGGATACCTTAGCCTTGCATGATATTTTAAGCCAAAGCGCTATTGTAACAAAGGTGGAAAAATGAATAGAAAAAGAATTTATAATCCAAAATCAAATGAAACTTTAAATGATAGAAAAGTATTTAACGGCAACCCACATGGTATTTTAAATTTTACTAAAGCAAAATACACATGGGCTTTAAAACTTTGGGATTTAATGGAAGCAAATACTTGGTTTCCAAAAGAAGTAGATACAACAAAAGATGCACTAGATTATCGTTGCAATCTAACCGTAGCAGAAAAAAGAATGTATGATCTAGTTTGGTCTCAACTTATCTCAATGGATAGTTTTCAAACAAACAATCTTGCTGATAATATCAACCCTTATATCACAGCACCTGAAATCAATGCGGTTTTAGCAAGACAAGCTTATGAAGAAGCAAATCACTCAAAATCTTATGCAGTGATGGTTGAAGCAATCTGTGAAAATACAGACTTAATTTATGAAATGGAAAAACACGATGAGACTTTAAGAGAAAAAAATGATTTCATTTCAAGTATTTATGAAGAATTAGCTGGCGAAGTAGATGATAATAAACTTTTACTTGCAATGGTAGCAAATCAAATTCTAGAAGGAGTGTATTTTTATAGTGGTTTTACTGCTATTTATGCTTTAGCGCGTGCAGGAAAAATGCTAGGTTCAGCACAAATGATACGCTTTATACAAAGAGATGAAATTACTCATTTATTATTATTTCAAAATATGATTAATTCTGTGCGTAAGGAAAGACCTGATTTGTTTAATGATATCAATATAAACAAAATTTATGATATGTTTAAAAAAGCAGGTGAACTTGAGATCAAATGGGGTAAATACATCACTCAAAATCAAATCATGGGTTTTACAGACGATATTATAGAAGAGTACATTCACTATCTTGTTGATCAAAGACTAATAGCTATTAATCTTGATAAAATTTATAATGCAAAACATCCTATTAAATGGGTGGATGATTTTTCTAAATTTAATGATCAAAAAAGCAATTTCTTTGAAAGCAAGGTTACAAACTATTCTAAAGGGAGTTTGAGTTTTGATGACTTTTAAGTCACAAAACTACCCATATTTTACATTTTTTTAAACTAAAATTCTCTTTTTATTTAATATTTTATTTTTATTTATTTCATTATTGTAAAATCCGCCATTTTATTTTATTAGTAAAGGGGTAATTATGGAGTTTTTAGAACTTTTGCTAGTCTTTATTGCCATAGTTCTCATGATAATTAAGCCTGAAAAAGAAAAACTAGCTTTTTCTATACTTGTAATTTCATGGGCTATTATGGTATTTGACTATTTAGGTCGCAAATCAGGCGCAATCTTAGGCCTAATGAATCTATAAGGTGGCAAATATGTGTGATATTAACAAAACTAAATTTTTTTATTTTTTAATGTGCTTGGCAGGTTTTTTAATCATTTTAATGCCTGTTGGAATTGCAAATTTGATTTTTGGTTATATGCTAGGTGATAGCCCTTGTACTTCTTGTTGGGGCCAAAGAGAATCAATGATTTTCATTGGTGTTGCAGCTTTATTTATCGTGCGTTATGGTATGAAAGGTAAGTTCTTAGCTTTTCTTTTAATTGCAACTGCATTTGGTTTATGGCAATCATTTAATCATATAAGCGGACATGCACATCGTGATCTTGATCAAGGTTTTGGTTTGCCTATTTTTGGTTTGCATACTTATTTTTGGGCTGAAGTAGTATTTTGGGCTGTAGTTTTATTACTTGGTGTAATTTTTGCTTTTGCTCCAAAATTTGGCTCCTTTGAAAAAGAAATGGAAGGAGTTAGTTTTAGAAAATTAACTAAATTTAACCTAGCTGCTATGGTTATTGTTGCTTTTATCGTAGCTTCAAATGTCTTCCAAGCTTTCGTAAGCACTGGTCCTATCCCATATAGCGGACAAGGTGATCCAGTTCGTTTTAGTTTAAATCCAAAATATATTATTTGGGATGATTCAGGCTGGAATAAAAGTTGGAAAAGCATTTCTTTCCTAGGAAAACGCGATGTTAAAGAACCTGATTTTGCTTTTACCCCTGCTAATGAAAAACTAGGTATTGAATTTGATAATAATATCAGTAATGCTCCATTTGCAAATATCGATGATAATCTAAAAATCGTAAATGAAACAAAAATTGATTTTCCTAAAGCTATCAATACACTTGATTATATCAATGGAGAGTATGTCGCAAGTTCAAAATGGGAAGTATTTTTCCTAGATGATAATTTTAGCACTAAAACAGATTTTCTATTAGACCCATATTTTTCAGCCACAATTAATCCTATCATAGGAATTATTCCTTATTTGGACAACAAATACATCTTAATGGGCTCTAATAAAACTTTCTTAAGATTTGCTCAAAATCCTAATGCAGATGAAGCTTTACAATATGCTGATTTTATTAGAGGAGCAAATAATTTTGAAGGACAAGGTGAAAACCTTGGTCGTGGTAGAATTGACACAGTTAGAGCTAAATTCCATCATATTTTAAGCACAACTACTGATGGAAAATACATGTATCTTGCTACCGTTCCAAACAATAAGGATACTAAAACTTTTGTAATTTCTAAAATTTCTTTAGCAGATAGAGTTCTTTCAGCTGAATTTACTCCTAAAGCTGAGTTAAAAGAAGGAAAAACTTTGGGCGATCTTTATATAACTTCAATGGCTTTTAAAAATGGTAAAATTTATGCATTAAGTAAAAAGCATAATGTTATTGCTGTAATTGATCTAGACAAAGAAGAAGTTGTAAAAACTATTTCGTATCCAGAAAATATAACTAACGCAAGAAGCTTATTCTTCAAAGATGGTAAAATGCACATCTTATCTTATCAAGATGGATCAAATATCCTTTATACACTTGATTAATCTTAAGGCGTTTTTACGCCTTAAGGATTTTAAAGCTAGATAAATAAAATTTAAGATAAAATAACACTTTTTATCAAGGAGTGCTTATTGATTCATATATTTGAACAAAAACAATGTCAAACTATGGCAGAAGAAATTCGCAAAAACACTTTCATTAATGAAGAATTATTTGAAGCTTTTTGTTCTACTCCAAGAGAAATTTTTTCACCTTTAAAAATGCATGCTTATAGACTTGATGCACTTCCTTTAATGGGTAATCAATGGATAAGCTCACCTTTAACTGTGGCCAAAATGACTATGGCGCTTGATTTTAAAGAAGCTGATAGTGTTTTAGAAATAGGTTGTGGTAGCGGGTATCAAGCTGCGATTTTAAGTAAGCTTATTAGAAGAGTTTTTACCATAGAACGCATCGAAAAACTTGCAATTAGTGCTATAGAAAAATTTAAAAAACTAAACTATGCTAATATTCATGTAAAATTTGATGATGGACAAAATGGTTGGAAAAATTATGCACCTTATGATAGAATTTTACTCTCAGCTTATATAGAGCATATTCCAAATGTATTATTTGATCAACTTGAAAATAACGGAATTTTGGTAGCTCCTTTACTTATAGGAAATCAACAATTCATCACTAAATTTACCAAAAAAGATGGCGAGATTAGCAAAGAAGTTTTAGATGAATGTCTTTTTGTGCCTATCAAAGACGGTAAAGAATAATCTTGCTAATTTTTAAGATAAATATTTAATTTTAATATAATTATTTTTAAATATAAGCTTCTTATAGGATTTATTTTTTTATAATTATACTAAAAAAGGAATATTATGAGTTTTAAAAAAATACTTTTTGGCTTATTTACTACTAGCATGCTTTTTGCCTATGAGCAAATGCCTCAAAATGCCTCACATGGAAATTTCATAGACAAAGACAAATGGAAAAATTTAGATAAAAACTGGATTTACTGTGAAAGTGGTTTAAATCAAGATTTTATCAATATAAATAGTAAAAAGGCTACAAATAAAAATCATTCTTTAGAATTTAACTACTCAAATGATTCTTTTGGTTTAATAAATGATGGTTATACCATAAAAATGTATTTTGCAAGCAATGGAAGTCATATCGTGCTAGATAATACAGCTTATAATTTATCTCATTTTCACTTTCATAGCCCATCAAAAATTTCTATTGATAAAAAGCCTTATCCTTTAGAAATTCATTTTAGCCATGTAAGTCAAAAAGGTGATATAGCAGTGGTTGTGCTGTTTTTACAAGAAGGTGCGGAAAATCCTTTTATTAAAAAAATCATCCGTGCTTTTCCTAAAAAAGAAGGCGATAAGCTTTATATTCAAAGCTTAAGCGCTAATGAGTTATTACCAAATAATCTTCAATCTTTTTACATCTTTAAAAACAAACTCAACAAGCCTTGTAATCAAAAAATCACTTGGATAGTTTTAAAAGATATGAGCTATGCCTCTAAAGAGCAAATTCAAATCATACAAAATTTAATGGGAAAAAATGAGAATTTAAAAATACAAGAAATTAATAATTTAGAACAAAATGATTAAGTAAGCTAAACTTAATCATGTATAAAAGCTTGAATTTTTTCTAAATTAGCTCTAAAAATTTTAAAATTTAACTCACTTGAAATTTTTAAATCAGCAAAAAAAGGATTTTTCAAACTTGCTATGAGTAAATAATCATCTTTTTTCAAAACTCTTTGTGTAGAAAATTCTTTATCCTTTACTTTTTCAAAAATACTTTCACTTGAGCTAATATCTTCTTTTAATTTCTTACTATAAAGCAAAATTCCACAAAAGAAATTCCCAAATTCATCTTTAAATTTCACATCATAAAGAATAAAATCATCAAAAATAAAAGAATTTTGAGAATGATAAGTTTTTAAAGAATAATCAAAAGCAATTTTTTCAAAATATTTTTGATCAAAGCCTTGTTTATCAAATTTAGCATTATTTTGTTTTAAAAATTCTTCACACATTTTAAACACAAGCTCATTGCGTCCCCACATAAGCTTTCTTCCTAAAATTCTAAAAAACAAAACTCCTGCTAAAACAGCAAAAAACAAAGCTATAATCACATCTTTGCTAAATTGAAAAGCAAGAAAAAATATAACCAAAGCTTCGGCAAATGCTAAAATTTGTAAAGCTTTGAGTCTTTTATTTAAAGCTTGTCTTATGGCTTCAAAATCCATTAAGACTTAGCCTTTTCCATTCTTTTTCTTTGAGTAGGATCAAGATATCTTTTTCTAACTCTAATATTTTGTGGAGTAACCTCTACAAGCTCATCTTCTTCTATCCACTCTAACGCTCTTTCAAGGCTTAATTTTCTAGGTGGTACAAGCTTAATCGCATCATCACTACCACTTGCTCTAACATTAGTTAAATTTTTACCTTTAATAGGATTAACATCTAAATCATTTGGACGCGAATGCTCACCTATAATCATACCTGTATATACTTTTGTTTGAGGATCAATGAACAATACCCCTCTATCTTGTAAGTTAAATAAAGAATATCCTAGTGCAACACCATTTTCCATAGAAATTAACGCGCCATTATTTCTTTTTTCAACTGCCCCACTAAATGGACGAAACTCTAAAAAGCTATGGTTCATAACACCCTCGCCTTTAGTATCTGTTAAAAATTGTGATCTAAATCCTATAAGCCCGCGCGCAGGAATTTCAAACTCAAGTCTTGTTTGACCATCTCCAGTTGGTGTCATAGTTTTCATTTCAGCTTTTCTTTTACCTAGTTTTTCAATCACTACTCCAGTAAAATCATCAGGCACATCAATCACTAAATGCTCAAACGGCTCTGTTTTAACACCATCTTCTACCTTAACGATAACTTCAGGTCTACCCATACAAAACTCAAAACCTTCTCTACGCATATTTTCGGCTAAAATAGTTATTTGAAGTTCACCTCTTCCACTTACTTTAAATTTACCCTCGCCTGTGCTTTCATATTTCATAGCAATATTAGTTTTCATTTCAGCTTCTAAGCGTTCTGCGATTTTATTTGAAGTTACATGCTTACCTTCAGTACCCGCTAAAGGACCATCGTTTACTGAAAATACTATACTTAAAGTTGGCTCTTCTATATGTAAAGGATCAAGCGGCATAGGGTTGTTTGGATCTACCACGCTATCTCCTACATCTAAAGCTTCAAAACCTGCAATCGCTACAATATCGCCTGTCCCTGCTTCTTCAATGTCCATTTTTTCTAGACCCATAAAACCAATAAGCTTTGAAATTCTTCCATTGATTTTAGAGCCATCTGCTTTAGCAAGCATAACATTTTGATTTTTCTTTACTTTACCATTAAAAATTCTTGCAATACCTATTTTACCAACGAAATTATCATAACCTAGAGTAAAAACTTGAAGCTGTAAAGGATTTTCATCACTACCACTTGGAGCAGGCACACGCTCAAGTATAGTCTTAAACAATGGTTCCATGTTAGTGCTTTCATCTTCAAGTGCAAGTTTTGCATAACCATTTTTAGCAGCCGCATATACTACTGCAAAATCAAGTTGTTCATCATTTGCCTCTAAAGCCACAAAAAGATCAAAAATTTCATTGATTACTCTTTCAGGATCAGCAGCTGGCTTGTCGATTTTATTAATAACAACAATAGGTTTAAGCCCTAAAGATAAAGCCTTTTTTACCACAAATTTAGTTTGAGGCATAACCCCTTCTTGTGCATCAACTAAAAGTAAAACCCCATCAACCATTTTTAACACACGCTCAACTTCACCACCAAAATCAGCATGGCCTGGAGTGTCTATGATATTTATTTTTGTGCCTTTATAATTAATAGCAGTATTTTTAGAAAGTATAGTGATACCTCTTTCTTTTTCTATATCATTACTATCCATTACACGCTCAGCTATTTGTTCACGCTCATTAAAAGTTCCTGATTGTTTTAAAAGCTCATCTACCATTGTTGTTTTACCATGATCAACATGAGCTATAACAGCTATATTTCTAATATTATCCAAGTTTTTCTCCAAAGTCTTAAATTTAAAATCTAATATTATATAAAAAAAATGCTTAAAAATTAAGATTTAAAAATTGGAACACTTGTTGCTTTTGTCTTGAGTAAGAATTATTTTTAAGGAGAAAAATATGTCAAACCTAAATACTCAAATCTTTAACGCTAACTTAGAAAAACAAGGAACTTCAGTTTTAAATAGTAAGCATTTTATGGAACTTTTAAATTATTTAGAAGTTATAAATTCAAATGAAGAAAAAGAATTAAATTATGCAAAACTTTCAAGTAAAGTAAGTGAAATTTTAGATGATGCTAAAAATGAAAATGCGGTTTTAAATGCTAAAAACATAGAAGAATTATTAGTGATATTTAAAAATTTTAATCTTACTCATGAAAATTTAAAACTTGATTGTGCAGCACAATTACAAAATTTATTTCCAAATTTAGCAAAAAATAATTTTTTAGTAGGTTAATTAATGTCTAATATCCAAGCTAGTGATGCTTTAAACTTACTAAGCATCACTCCACAAAATGAAAACCCAAGTAAAGAAAACACTAGCTCGCAAAGTGATGGCGAGGAATTTTTAAATTCCTTATTGCAAGCAATAAATGAAAAAGATGGAAGTTTACCAAAAGATTTCAAGACTCCGCAAAAAGATGATAAAGTTAATGATAAAATTTTAAAAGATGATGTCAAAGACAAAATACCGCTGGATGAAAAAGATGCTTTGAAGCTTTTTGAGGGTGCAAATTTTATGCAAATTCTTTCTTTATTGGAGGTTTTACAAAGCGATAGCAAGGATATAAAACTAAACAAACTTGTCCAAGATAATACTGCTATTTTAGCTCTTGAAAAAAATCTACACAAGCTAAAAAATATAAAAAATATTAATGAGCTTTTTAATGTGGCAAAAGAGCTTGGATTAAACATCAAAAATATAAAATTTGAACAAATTAAAGATTTAAAAGAAGCCTTTCCAAATCTTGATAAAAAAGGTTTTTTTGAAATACCAAAACAAAATAATAATACTAATGTTTTTCAAGATTTAATCAATCAAAAAATTACCAAGCTTTTAAAAGAAGAACCAAATACAAGCAAAAATATAAAAAGCAAAGAAAACGAAGGTGTGTCTTTGCTTTCTTCTGCTTTAAAAAATATAGAACTTCCAAAAAAAGATATAAAAACACAAGCAAAAGAAAACATTCAAAACATAGATTTTAAAGAAAAATTAGTAGAAAAAATTCAAATTCAGGATGAAAAAGAAATAAAAAACGCAAAAAATATCCAAAATACAACAACAAAATTCAATGAAAAACTAAGTGATATTGAGTTAATTAATCTTACTCAAAACACAAACCTAAAAAAAGATATTAAAGAAAAAGAAAAGCTAGATTTTAAAGAAATATTAAAGAATGAAAAACTAACTATTAGCGAAGATAGCTTTAGTAAAAAAATAAGTTCTGTTTTAGAAAATTCAAAAGATTTAAAAGCTGAATTAACAAATATAAAAAATACTCAAAATATACAAAATCAAAATCAAGATTTAAAAATTAACTTAGAAAATCAATTGGCCCCTCAAGATAAACATTTAAAAATAGATAAAAGTAATCAAAATATAGATAATTTTAGTGATATTTTTAAACACACAAAAGAGTTTTCAAAAGATGAAAATGATCATAGTGAAGAAAATTTAAATTCTTATGTAAGGGAAATGAATAGGGTTTCTAATAATTTTATAAAAAATCAAAATATTCCTATGAAAGAAACTTTCAATGATTTTGCCCAAGAATTTAAAGAAAAACTAGAAAGCTACAAAGCACCTATAACTCGCTTTAGTATAACTCTTAATCCACATAATCTTGGAGAAGTAGAAGTAACTTTAGTCCAAAGGGGTTCAAATTTAAATATTAGCTTTAACTCTAATCAAAATACCTTAAATCTTTTCATACAACATCAAGCTGAATTTAAAAATGCTCTTGTAAATATGGGATTTACAAATTTAGAAATGAATTTTAGTAATCAAGAAAGAAAAGAACAAAACAATCCGCAAAGACAAAAAAACAACAATAGTAAAGAAGATAAGGTGAATTTTGAAAAAGAAATTCAAGAAAAACCGAGCTTAGAAATGGTTTTAGCAAAATATTTTTAAATGGAATATTTTTTGCTTTGAGCTTTAAAAATATATAAAAAAGGATTTTTATGTCAAATATAAACACACAAACCCTTCAAGGTCCTTTAGCAACGCTTAATACTAAAGATATGCCAAATGCTAAAGGAAGCACTAGAGCCGGTGAAGGTGATAGCGGGTTGATTTACAACCCTGGGGCAGAACTTGACAAGGATGCGTTTTTAAAGCTTCTTTTAATAGAACTCCAACATCAAGATCCAACAGATCCTATGGATACTGAAAAAATGCTTACCCAAACGGCACAACTTTCAGCACTTGAAATGCAAGATAATACTAATAAAACCATGACTCAACTTGTAACTGCGATGACAAAACTACAAAATTCTATTGCAGCAAGCACAGGTATGAGCGCACTAGCTGCAGTTGGAAAGCTTGCAACAGTTAAAGATAATTACCTTGTAGTGGCAGATGATGATATACAATTTCAAATTAATATGTATTTACCACAAGAACCACAAAAAGGTAAAAAGACTGATATTGATATTGAAGGTTTTGAACTTAAGAAAAATGGCGAAGATAAACTAGATATAACAGGTAAAGTTGATAAAGAAATAGCTGAACCTGGAGAAACTATACATATAAAATTAAAAGATGACAAAGGTCAAGAAGAAACGGTTCAAGCAGTAGTTGGAGAAGATCAAACATTTAAAATAGTAGGACATACCCCAAGTGTTGATATCAAAACAGCAAAAATTGATTCAGCTTATAAATCAGACAGCACACCTGTAACATTTACTATTTATAATGAAGCAGGAGATCCTGTAAGAACAATGAGTGTTAAAGATATGAGTGCTGGTATGAAACAAATCGTTTGGGATAGAACAGATGATAGTGGAAGTCCTGTACCATCTGGAAAATACTATGTAAGAGCAAGCTATATAGGTGAAGATGGCACAACCGTTAATTCAACTTATGGTGCTTATCCTATCACTGGAGTTAAATTTGAAGAAGGTGAAGCTCTAGTTGGTATGGGCGGTAGTTGGGTTAAATGGGAAGATATTAAAGAGATTACAGGATAAAATCATGTTTACGGCATTTTACAATGGAGTAAATGGAGTAAAATCCCAAAGTTATGGTATAGACAATACCGCTCATAATATAAGCAATGTCAATACAGTCGGTTTTAAATACTCTGATGTGGCATTTAAAGATGTATTTTATAGCACCATAACAACACAATCATATAACAAAGGTCAAACTGGTTATGGTAGTGTAGCAGGAGCTACTAATGATATTTTTGAACAAGGTCCGTTAGTTTCTACTGATAATGAATTTGATGTAGCAATTGCTGGAAAAGGCTTTTTTGGTGTAAGTAATGCCAATGGGGTTTATTATACTAGAAATGGTGCTTTTAAACCTGATGCAAATGGATTTTTAGTAGATTCAAATGGAAATTATGTACTTGGAACTATGAATCCATCATTACAAGAAATTCAACTAAGTGATAGAGTTTCTAATATGTTTGGTCAGATTATGGGACAAAAAGTCACTACAGCTTGGAGTGGAACACCTGGACAGAATTTACAAATGGGCGGAGTTAATACTCAAGGACCTATTTCTGTACCTAAAAATCTTTACTTACCACCTCAACCAACGCAGAATATAACTTGGAGTGGAAATTTAGACACAAGCACCAAAACAGAAGCAGTAAATGTAGATGTAGATGCTTCTAAATTTGAATTTAGTAAAAATGAAGATGGTAGTGTAAAAATTTCAGGTAGTGTAAAAGATGAACAAATTTATGGTATAAAACCTGGCGATACTATATATTTTAAAATCACTGATGAAAAGGGTGCTAGTCAAACATTACAAGCTACTTTAGATGAAAATTTAGCTTTTAGTATCGACAATCAAAAACTAGATAAAGTCGATTTAGAAACAGCCAAATTAGAATCATCTCACTTAAGCGTTGAAAAAGAAGTAGCTGATAGCACAGAACTTTCTGCAAAATTAATAAATCCTGATGGATCTATTAGTTGGGTAAAAGTTAAATTAGATAGAGTTTTACCGCAAAATGGTACAGATTTAGAATACAAAGCCGTTGCACAAGTGTATGATAATGATGGCAATAAAATAGGTGGAACAACTGAAGGTTTAATCACTTTTAACGAATCTGGAGCTTTAGTATCTAACACCTTAAATTCAGTAGATAATAATGGAACAAGGGTTAATATAAATCTTGGTTCTTATTATGATCCAAATATACCAAATTCAGGCTATGATGGACTTCATGCTTTACAAAACAAACAACCTTCAGTGCATACACAAACAGATGGTAAGGGCGAGGGGTTTTTAAATAATTATTCTATTAACACAGATGGTACTATCATCGCCACTTTTACCAATGGAGATCAAATAGCTATGGCAAAACTTGCTTTGTTTAATTTCACAAACGAACAAGGCTTGGAAAAGCTAGGGGAAAATCTTTATGGGCAAACAGGAAATAGCGGTAATCCAACTTTTTTACTTGATGCTAATGGAAATTTCAGCACAGCAACTTTTAAAGGTTCTTATTTAGAGCAATCTAATGTAGATTTATCAGTAGCTTTTACTAACTTAATCACTCTACAAAAAGCTTATGATTCAAGTAGTAAAAGTATCACAACAGCCGATCAAATGATACAAAAAGCAATCAACATGAAACGCTAATTTTAGCTTTTCATGTTTTATTTATATTTTTTTGCTCTAAGATATATTTTACCTCTTGCTCAAAAAATTCATACACCCTAAGCTGAACCAAAGATTCTTCTTCATTTTTATCTATTAAACGCTCAAGTTTATCAAATTTTATCTTTTGTATATATCTTGGATTTTTTTTCAAAAGCAAAGCAATATTTTTAAGTAAAGTATCCAAACTAAGCTCACTTTTTAAAACTCTATCTACATATTCTTTAGAAGTTTGCACCAAAATTGCTTGCCTGCTTTTATCTTTTGGATAAATTTCGCTAGCAATATCAGCTAAAACTTGCCAAATTTCTGCTTTTATATTTTTATTTGCCACAATAATAGCCGCAAAAGATTTTGCTCTAAATTCTAAAGACAGATGACTAGGAACAAAAAATTCTCTAAATTTAGATAAAAAATTTGCAAATATACTCAACATACTTCACCTCAATGTTTTTTAAGATATTTTAAGATATTATTTCAACTGCCTTCTCTTAGACCTGTGCAATGCTATTTTTAAGCACCGCTTCAGGGTGGGAACACAGCAGAGCACTTAGACTTAGTGTGTGCCGCAGTCATCTGGGAGAGGGTTTTAAAGTTTAAAATACCCTTTAATATCCTCACAAATTCTAAAGAAATTTACCCCATTAATAGTCGGATTTGTTTTAAAATACTCATACATTCCCACAAAACCGCTTTCAAGCTCTTTAGACTTTACTCCATAGCTAATCGATAAAGCCGCTTCTATAAAAGCTGCTAGCTTATCACAATATTTCAAAGCCTTTCCATCAATAGCCTTAAAACGATCCTCATTAACCGCATCTAAACTACCACTATAAACACTTGGTTTGTTATTAAAAATACGATTTTCAAATTCATTTTTTACAAAGGCACTTTCTTCATTTTGTCCTTCTCTAATACCAAGTATATAACTAAATTCTTCTCTAAAAGATAGTGGTATAAAAGGTAAAATTTTCTCATTAATAAGTTTCATTTCATACTCATTGATGATTTCATTTAAACCATCTATGCCATATTTTACTGGAGAGATGATATCTCTAGTTAAACTTTCGGGTAAATCATGAAACAAAGCACAATAAAAATTGCTTTCTATCCTACCATCGCATGCTTTTACTTCTAAAGAATAAAAATAAGACAAAATAGCTACCACAAGCATATGTCCTAAAACCGCAGTTTCTGGAATCCTTGGAGTTTGTGCCCATCTTTTTTGAAAACGCAAGCGTCCGCTTAGATCGATTATTTTAGAAATTTTTTGATTAAGAGCTATTTTTCTTGCGCCAATTAACTCATAATAATCTTCTAATTCTTCTTCAACCTTAGCCTTAATCTCATCAATATCACTTAAAAATGAACTAGTTTGATAAACTATATTAAACTCCCACCTTGTCGCAAAATACGAAGCAGCTTTTAAAACAAGCCTTTCTTTTGCACAATCTTTACCTTGCAAAAAAAGCTCATAGCGTTTTAAAAACTCACCATTTTCTATATCTTGAATCATTGGTGCGATTTTACTTAACACCCAAGCACTTACTTGCTCATTTTTTGCACGCGTTATCTCATGATACACATCAGGGCGTATATCAGTCACTACCACCCTACTTAAAAACTCAAAAATTCCTGCTTCTATGATAAAACGCATATTGACATCTTTTTCCATTTTAGCAATGAAATAAGCAATGATAAATTTATGTGCTTGTTTATCAAGCTCAACTAAATTTGTCATTCTAGGATAATCATTCCACCTTGATATAGAAGCAGCTTTAAAAATATGCTCTATTAATTCTACACTAATCATTTATTTCCTTTTTTTGCTGTGATTTTACTTTATTTTATAATCTTTAGCAAATTTTAGATATATTTGAAAATGAATTAGAGTAATTAAAAGCTTTCTATATCACTTAACTTAAGATAAACCTCATCATTTTTACTAAGCTCTTTATGATGATAAATACTAAAAATATGTCCTTCCAAACTCACGCCTAGCTCATAAAAATCCCCATAAAACACACATTCTAAAACGCTAGCCTTTAAAGGAGTTTGTGAAGTTGAAATTTGTATATCATTAGGGCGTAAAATGCCATTTTTACTTTGTAAATATGCTTTAAAATTCTCATCTAAAATTGTATTTGGATCTATAAAAAATGCTTCACCCAAAAAACAAGCACTATCTATATTTTTAGGCTTACAAAAAAGCTCTTTAGCACTTCCATAGTCTAAAATTTTCCCATCCTTAATCAAAGCGATATTGTCTGATAAATAAAAAGCATCGTCTTTATCATGCGTAACAAAAATAGCACTAAGCTTATGCTCTTTTAAAATATTTTTGATTTCTTTGCGCATTTTAACACTTAAAGTGTGATTTAAATTTGAAAAAGGTTCATCAAAAAGTATGATTTTTGGTCTTGCAACTATGGTTCTTGCTAGTGCTACTCTTTGGGCTTGCCCACCGCTTAGCTCATTTGGATAACGCCTTAAAAGTGTATTTAAATTTAAAATTTCCAAAACCTCATCAAGCCTTTGTTTTTGCTCGTTTTTACTTAAAGAGCTTATACCAAAGCATATATTTTCTTCTACATTTAAGTGCGGAAACAAAGCATAATCTTGAAACAAAACCCCCACATCACGCTCTTGTGGGGCTAAATACACACTCTTAGAAGCAACTAGTTTATCTCCTATATAAATACTGCCATCATTGATTTCAAAAAAACCCGCTATACAACCAAGCAAAGAACTCTTACCACAGCCACTTTCTCCCAAAATACTGACAATCTCGCCTTCTTTTAAGCTCAAAGAAATTCCTTTTAAGACCTCTGTTTTTCCAAAAGATTTGTAAAGATTGTCAATTTTTAAGATTTCCATTATTATCCTTTTTGGTTGTTTTTATTTTGCAAATAATGCATTAAAAATGTAGGGATAATCCCAAATAACACTATAATCAAAGATGGCAAAGAAACATTATAAATTAACTCATTTTCACTATAAGCAAACACAAGCGATGAAAGCGTTTGAAAACCTGAAGGTGAAAGTATAGTTGAAATAGGCAATTCTTTTAAAATATCCACACAAATAATCACCACAGCTAAAGCTAAATAATGTTTCATCAAAGGAAAATGAATTTGAGTGAAAATTTTAAGTGGTTTTGATTTTAAGGTTAAATTTGCATAGTCTATATTTTTAGAAATTCTCTCATAGCCTGATTGGGTTGCAAAAATTCCAGAAGCTAAAAATCTCACAAAGTATCCAAAAAACAGCACTAAAAATCCACCACCTATGGCATACTCAAAAGATAAAAGATCAAAAATATAATTTAACACACCCAAAATCACTAAAATTCCCACAGCTACCACAGCTCCAGGTAAAGAATACCCCAAAGTCGTAAGCCAAAGGATGATTTTAGAAGCTTTTGTATCATTTAAACGCACTATAAAACATAAATAAAATGCCACTCCCACAATAGCAAAAGAACTCACCAAAGACACACTAAGACTATAAAATGCAGGTGTTAAGACATTGCTTAAATTTTGCATAAAATCAAACCCGGCCCAATAAACAAGCCACATAATAGGCACGACAAAGGCTAAAAATGCCACTAAAAAGCACCATAAAAAGGCTAAAAATGCCCTAAAGCCTTTTAACTCATCTTTTGGGGTAGGTAAAAATACATTTTGATTAAAACCTTTTTTACCTCTTTGAATTTTTTCTAAAAGCATTAAAAATGCGATAAATACAAGTAAAGCCACGCTTAAAGCCACAGCACTGACTTCATCGCCACCACTTCCCCATGTTCTAAAAATTCCTGCACTAAAAGTATCCACGCCAAAATACGCCACCAAACCATAATCACTCAAAACCTCCATAGCCACCAACAGCAAAGCACCCACTATACCCACACGACAAAATGGTAAAATCACTTTAAAAAATGTTTTTAAATTAGAAGCCTTAAGTGTTTTGGCACTTAAAATGATATTTCCAAGTCCATAAGCAAAGGTATTTTTAGCAAAAAAATACACATAAGGATAAAGAGCAAAAGATAAAATCACAATCACGCCATATGCATTCATGATATCTATACGCCTATCAACACCTAAAAACGTGGGAATTAAGCCTTGAAATTCAAACAAATCAATCCAAACAAAACCCATTACATAAGAAGGTATAGCCAAAGGTAAAATCAAAAACCATTCAAAAAATTTCGAGCCAAAAAATTTATAAAAAGCTATCAAATAAGCACTAATTAATCCTATAATCAAACACAATACTAAAGTCCCAAACAATATAAAAGCACTACCAAAAATATACCTTGGTAAGACATTTTTACTCAAATGTTTTAAGGTATTAATATCTATAAAAGGAAGGTGTAAGATAATAGCAAGTATAGGCAGTATGATTAAACTACAGAAAAAAAAGGTGGCAAAAGACCACCTTAAACTTAAAAATTTCAAATTTTATTTTTCCTTAAAATTATTTCCATTGAACTTCATCAAAAATCATTAAAGCTTCTTTAGCATTACCCCAATAAGCTTCAAAATTTGGCTTTTCTACTTTAAACTCGCCCCAAGATTGTAAAATTTTAGCAGGTTTTACTTCTTTATTTACTGGATACTCATAGTTTTGGTTTGTTAAAATTTCTTGTGCTTCTTTTGAAAGCATAAACTCGATAAATTTAACCGCAGCTTCTTTATTTTTAGAAGTTTTTAAAACACCTATACCACTTACATTGATATGTGTTCCTCTATCATCTTGGTTTGGAAAAATCACTTTTACTGAATTTGCAGCTTCAACATCTTTAGGATTTTTTGAATTTGCTAAATGTCCTAGATAATAACTATTTGATATAGCCACATCGCCTTCTTTTGCATAGATTGCACGAATTTGATCACGATCCCCACCTTTTGGAGTGCGTGCAAGATTATTTGCTATGCCTTGTGCCCATTCTTTTGCTTTTTCTTTACCCAAAGTATCTATCATAGCACTTAACAAAGAAATATTATAAACATTATTTGAACTTCTTACTAAAACTTTACCTTTAAATTTAGGATCAGTTAAATCCTCATAAGTTTTAATCTCTCCATCTTTAATTCTATCTTTAGAAGCGATGATGATTCTTGCTCTTGTTGTAAAAGCATACCATTCGTTATTTTTGCCTCTTAATTCTTTTGGAGAAAGTTTTTCTAGCTCAGGCGAGCTAACTGAAACAAAAAGATTATTTGTGCGAACTTGTTCTAAATTTCCCGCATCAGCAGTCATAAATAAATCTGCTTTTGAATTTTTACCTTCAACTTCTAATCTTTTAGCAAGCTCATTAGCCTTAGCTTGCACCACATTTACACTAATACCTGTTTTTTCTTGAAATAATTTGAAAATTCCTTTATCAGAATCATAATGACGATGAGAATAAATCGTAAGCTCTTGAGCACTTAAGCTCATAGCAGCTAGTAAAGATAGTAAAACTACTTTTGCTTTCATTTTATAAATTTCCTTAATTTTAAATTTTGAAATTGATAAGGATTATTATATTAATAATTCACTTTATATTTACTTAAATTGATATACATAATCAATTTAAAATAAAATAATACAAAATTAACATAAATCAAGATATTTTTTCTCTTATTTTTATATAATCATCAAGAATACAATATATAAAGGAGATAAAATGACACAAGAGCAAATTCAAATCATCAAAGATTGAGTACCAATTTTACAAAAAAATGGTGAAGTTTTAACTAAAGAATTTTATAAAATCATGTTTGAAGAATATCCTGAAGTAAAACCTATGTTTAATATGGAAAAACAAGCTTCAGGAGAGCAACCAAAAGCTTTAGCAATGGCTATTTTAATGGCAGCAAAAAATGTAGAAAATTTAGAAAATATGAGAAGCTTTGTTGATAAAGTAGCTATCACTCATACAAAATTAAATGTCAAAGAAGAGCATTACCCTATAGTAGGTGCTTGTCTTTTAAAGGCTATCAAAGTAGTATTAAATGCAAATGAAACTATACTAAAAGCTTGGGAAGAAGCTTACAAAGCTATCGCACAATTTTACATAAACATTGAAAAAGAAATTTATGCAAAAGCTAAGTGATAATAGGCTTTGATTTTTCAAAGCCTATTTTAAAAACGCTATCCCCGCTTTTGCTATTTTTACATCCTCATCTAAGTGTGCTCCACCCACACCTATACCACCAACAACAACTCCATCTATAAAAATCGGTACCCCACCAGGCATAATAGAAAACTTATCATCTAAATAACGAATATCTTCAGGTATTTTACCCTCTTTTACACCTTTAAAAATAACTGCTGTTTCTCTTTTTTGTGAAGTGGCTGTGTAGGCTTTTTTATAACTAGCATTAATCGTATGCACGCCTGCTTTATCATCTCTTAAAACTGCTAAAATTTGACCAGATTTATCTACTATGGTAATACTTACATGAAAGCCATTTTTTCTTGCTTCTTTCTTTGCAAGATCCAAAATCCCTTCAACCATTTGCGAAGTTAGAACAGGCTCTTTTACAAGCTCAAAAGATTTTGCCATCAAACTTACTCCTAAAAATAAACATAAAATAAATAATTTTTTCATTTTTATCCTTTAAAATTTTTCTACTGCATTTTTTGCTAGTTCTTTAATATCGCCTTTTAATTCACAAATTTGACCATTTTGTGCGAGTAAAATTCTATCAGCCATGTCAAAATATACTTCATCATGTGTTATAGCAAATATTGTAATGCCTTTTTGCTTTAAAAGTGGCAAAAGCTTAGTATAAAAAAACTTTCTAAACATAGGATCTTGATCAGCTGCCCACTCATCTAATATTAAAATATCTCTTTTTTCAAGTAAAGCATTAAGCATAGCAAGGCGCTTTTTTTGTCCAGCCGAGAGCTTTATAGTGCTAAAAGTATTTTCCACAAGCTCTACTTTTTCATTTAGTTCTAAAATTTCAAGCCAATATGCCAAGTCCTCTTTGCTAAATTTCTCATCTTCTAAAACATGCTCAAATAAATGAAAATCACTAAAAATCGCACTAATTAAACTTCTATATTCATAAATATTTTCTGAAGTTATTTTTTCATCATCTAAAAAAATATCCCCTTTAAAGTCTATAAAAAGTCCTGCTAAAATCATAGAAAAAGTAGATTTACCACTACCATTTTTACCTATTAAAAATACGCATTCGCCCTTTTTAAGCTCAAAATTTACAGGTTTTAGTGCAAAATTTTCATTATAAGAAAAAGATACATCTTTAAAACAAAGTTTTTGCCAAGTTTTTTTATTTTGACTGAATTTAAACTCATGAGAATAATTTTCTAAATTTAAATTTGAAATTTTATCTAAAGCGATTTTTGCCATCATAAGCGTAGGAAAACTTCCTATCATAGCTCCAAGTGGCGATCTTAAAAAAAGCACGCTTAAAGCAATAGTAGTAGCACTTTGCAAACTAGCAAGTTCATAGCTTAAAGCTATATAAAACTCCACTCCTACTAAAGCTAGCATGGCGCTATTGCTCCAATTATTAGATAAGATATGTAAAATATTTCCTATAGTGGAGCTTTTTTTCTTTTTTAGAGCATTTTTTTCAAACTCGTTTTCATAATAATACTTTGCCCTTAAAGGATTTAAGGTTAATTCTTTATGCCCTTGTAAAATATTTTGATAGTTTTTTTGCAAAGCATCATCATTTTCCCTAGCATTTTTAAAATAAAAATATACCTTACTCATTAAAAAATTATCCACCAAAAAAACGCACACTATCCACACAAAACATAAAAAGAAAATTTCTAAAGAAAGATAAGCTATATAAGCACTTACACAAATAATCAAAACACTTGATTGTATGAATTCAGGAAGTCTTAAAAGTCCAAAAGAAATACTACGCACATCATTATTTAAAGAAGCCAAAATCTTTGCTTTAGTAGTATTTAAAATACTCAAAACACTTGTATCTAAAATTTGCTTTACAACCCTTCTTTGCATTTTAAAAATAAAACTTTGTCCAAACGAGCTTAAAGCAATTTCTACAAAAGAAGAACTCGCAAAAAAGACAAGCAACAAAAGCACAAAATACACGATAATATTTGAGTTTTCAAGATTAGCTTTTAATAAAAATTCATTGATAAAAACTAAAGTCAATACACCTAATATACTCGTAAAAATACTAAAAAGCAAAAAAAGAATGATTTTTAATTTGCTTTCTTTAAATAAAAAAACTAAAAATTTCATTTAATCTAAACCTTAACTCTAAAAGCAAATTATATAACAAAAATATGCATAATAAATTATTTATATTGTTTATGTTTATTTGTTTTTATTTAACTATAAATAAATTTTGTTATAATATATTTAAAAATTACATATTGATATTAATAATTATTTAAGGATAGCTGATGTCTAGTTTTTTTAACCATATTCTTTTGTCTGGTATTGTTATTTCTATCTTATTTAATCAAAGTCTAGCGCTACCTAGTGGTGGTAAATTTACACATGGAACTAGTGGTTCTATTAGCATAAATGATAATCATATGAATATCCACGGAAATGGGCAAAATTCTGTAATACAATGGGGGGGGGGGATTTAGCATAGGCAAAAATGAAAGTGTAAATTTTAATGGCTCTAACAAAAACTACCTAAACATTGCTCATGGGACAAGTAAATCTACCATAGAAGGTTTATTAAATGCAAGTGGCAATAATGTCTTTTTAATCAATCCTAATGGAGTAATCATTACTAAAACAGGAACTATCAATGCTAATCGCTTTGTAGCTTCAACCTCATCAATAAGTTCTGATGAAATACAAAAATTTGCAAATGGAAAAACAAACACCATACAATCACCCATTATAAAATTAGATAAAAACAATGGCAATGTAGTTAATATGGGAAATATTAACGCTGAAGAAGTTGTCTTTATAGGAAATAAAATTTTATTAAATTCAAATATTAAAAATTCAAATGATTTATTAACTAAAATCAACTCAAAAAACATCAAACTTATAGGAAACGAAATAGACATTGATACATCAAATATAAACGCAAATTCTTTATCAAAATTAGAAGTAAGTGCTAAAGAAAGAGGTTCTATATATTTAAATGCTAGTGGATATTACTACGATCCTAATTCTTTTGCAGTTTTTGATAAACTTAAACAAGCTGATTTTCAAAATATAAAACATAATAATAACTCTTTTAACATATATGATTTTGTAGGAATATCTTCAGATGTTGATTGGTGGCATTTTGCCAAAGGTTGGAATGAAAATAAAAAAGATTTTAGAAATACAGCTGTTGAATACAGACTAACAAATGATATAGATTTTAAAGGAAAAAACTATGCAAATTACTGTATAGAAGGATATGGTTGCACCAATATGATAGTAGGATATAAAGATCCTATTTACAATGATAATTGGGAAATTATAGAAGATAATAGCTTTTATAATAAAATTTTTGACGGACAAAATTTTGCTTTAAAAAATATATTCATAGATACAAATGTATTATCAGATTCTTTAAGATATGTTGGTATATTTGGAAATGCTAATGGTTCTGAATTTAAAAATATAATAATTGATTATAACGATAACTCTATTCTATCAAACTCAATGTATACTGGAGGTTTTGTAGGACATGCAAGTGGTGGTAGCAAATTTGAAAATATAGAGTTAAAAAATATCTCTAAAATCTCTACACAAAATAAAAACAATCTCTACGCAGGAGGTTTTATGGGATATGTTAATGGTGCTAACTTTAACAAGATTGATATAAAATCAATAGGAGAAATCAGCGGTATTAGCCTTGAAAATAGATCACATATTGGAGGTTTTGTAGGTGGAATTAACAATGGAAAATTTGAAAATATAAACATATCACAAATAAATAAAATTATTAATGATAAAACAACAAAAGCAACATATACGGGTGGTTTTGCCGGAGAAGTATGGGGAGGAAAATTTAGCAATATCGATATAAGACAAATTGATGAAATTAATGGAGGCTTTGTTACAGGTGGTTTTTCAGGTAATATAGGCTATGCTGATCTTGAAAATATAAATTTAGATATAAACAACATAACCTCCACTTTTACTACTTTACGCCATACTTATGCTGGCGGGTTTGTAGGAAGTATTGATTCTGGTGATACTTATTTTAAAAACATCAATGTGCGTGTTAAAAATGTAAAAAGCATTAGTCAAGATAACAAAGATGGCTCATTGGAAGAAGATTTTTTTGATACAGGAAATGCTTATGCTGGCGGGTTTGTAGGTTTTGCTAATGGAGGTGTTTTTGATAATATTAGCATAGAAGCTGAAAAAATAGAAAGCATTAATAATAACTCCATGGAAGGCACTCGTGCTGCAAGTGGTGGCTTTGCAGGAAAAATAGAAGGATATAGAAGTGATAATTTATCTCTTTCAAATATCACAATAAAAAATATTGACACTATTTCAGGCAAGATTGAAAAAGACAAAAGCGGAATGGTAAATGTTGGAGGTTTTGCAGGATGGATTCAAAAAGAAGGTAAGGGAAGTTTTTCTAACATAAGCATATATGATATAAAAAATATACAAGCTTATGGACAAAAAGACTTTGCCAATGCTGCTGGGTTTATCGGATATATTGAAGGGCGTTCAATGTTTCAAAAATTTAATTTAGATTTTAAAAATATATATTTATTTTTTGAAAATGACTCCCAAATACAATCTTTTGCAAGTGATGGTAAAAATTTAAGTGGAAAATTTATTAGTGCCTATAACGATAAAAATGTAAATTTAGCTTTTAAGAATATACATATTTATCATCATGAAAATGATTTTAATGATGTTTTTAGCGACTTAAAATTATGGAAAGATATGAAAATTAATATTCATACCTATAATGATGATAATAAAAATTTAAAATTTGAAGATTTTTTAAGTAAAGATAATACAATAGCAAGACCTATTATAGAACTACCAAAAAAACCAGATTTTTCAAATAAAATAGAAATTAATTACCCAAATATAGACAATATCATACAAGAAGAAGCCATCCTTGGTAAAGATGATTTATATGAAGATGTCATCAAAAATGAAATTCTAGCAGATCTTATCAATCAGCATTATAAAATATATATTGATGTTTTATTGGATATGTTAGCAGAAAAAGATTATAATCTAATGACAGAAGATGAAAAAGTAGATTTTGTGGCAAAATACTTCATCAAAGATACAGCAAATAATAAATCACAAGCCTTGAAGATAGTTCAAAGTTTAGATTTTATAATGGCTTATCAAAACAACGGATTAAATAATGCAAATGATGATAAATTTGAAGAAGGTGTAAAAGATTTTTATCAAAACAATATAAAATCAAATATAGACAAAACAATTGAGAAAAAATAAGTATATTAGAAATTCTAAAAGGAGAATTAAAAGATATAGTTTTAAATTCGCAACAACTTCTAAAAGAATTGGAAAATATAAAATTACAACTTCAAATAGCAGAAAAATCTTATAATGACTATATAAAAAACAATTCTTCACTAGATCCTAATAAGCTAGCTCAATTACTTAAAAATATCAATATGCTAGAAAAACAACAAGAAACAATAGCTTCCAAATTAGGATTAGCAGAAATTAAAAATAAAATAGAATATCAACACAATAAAGGTAGTTTTTTAATAATGGGAGATTATCAATATGACTTATATAAACCTATTTTAGAAAGCATTGATCTAACACCTAGCATTCCTGTTGAACCTGATTTACCTTGGACTGATCTAACACCTAGTATTCCTAGCATTCCTACACTAGAAAACAATCAAGCAAAATCAAGTCTAAACAATAATCAAAACTATCCTGCAATGATTAATGACAATATTGCTAATTTATTTTTATTTAATTCTTTAGGAGATGATTTAGTTAAAGATGAAATAATAATCAAAGAAATTGGGGAACTTGATATAGAAGCTCGTAAAAAAACTTGTATTGTAAGCGATGGGTTTAAAGCTATGAACCCATGTGCTAATTAAAGAAAGTTAAATGTATAAGATTATTGTTTGCACCTTAATTTTAACATGTGCCTTACGAGCTACAAATGACAATATAAAAATAATAGAATTATCTCCTGATAGAAATATACCACAAAACAAAGCTTTAAAAGAAAATTTAAAAACTGAACAAAATTATGAAAAATTTCAAGATGCTAGAGAAATCATAAATACACACCAAGAACATTATGAAAAAGAAATACTTACTCACTATAATTTTCACATCACAAACAAAGGAATTGATTTTGAAAATTTAGGAATTGAAGAAGAGGAATTACATAATCTCATATTAAACTATGAACAGAAAAAATTTAATATCCAAGATTTGCAAGATGTATCAAATATTGTTGCTTATTATTTCCAAGTTAATGGCTATCCTGCTGCAACAGTGTTTATTCCAAAACAAAATTTTGAAGATGGCAATATAGAACTAAACATTGCTTTAGGAGTATTTGGAAAACACATAATAGAAAACAAAACCTCGATCAAAGATCATTTCATAAAAGATAAATTAGATAAAAAACTTAAAGGTAGAATCATCTCCACTAAATTAATAGAAGATAGCGCATATAAAGTCAATGAAATGTATGGAGTACAAACCCTAGCAGGCTTACAAGCAGGAGAGAATGTAGGAGAAACTGATGTAGTTATAGAAGTAGTGCCTGATACTAAGGCTAATGTATTATTATATGCTGATAATTATGGTATTGAAAGTTCTGGTAAATATAGAATAGGCATCAGCATGGGATTTAATTCTATATTTAATATGGGGGATTATTATAATTTTTACTTACAATCAAGCAATGAAAAACAAATCAACTACGGGGCTAGTTATACTTTCTTTTTAGGAAATTTAAAAATTACTCCAAGTGTATCAAAAGGAAATTATTCCTTGGGAGAAGATTATGAAAATGCCGGATTTTATGGTACTTCTAGAAATTTCGGTATAGACTTTTCTTATCCTGTGTGGATTAATACTAATTCATCATTTTACTTTACTTCAAGTATTTATCATAAAATACTTAGTGATACAAGTGCTGGATTTTTAACTTTTAATAAGCATTCTAATGTAGGTAGTATGGGTTTAGAAGGTTTATTTAGAAATTTTCATAACACTTTTATTTATAGTACCAAAATCAACCTAGGCAAGGTCTATGACGATGGGGTTAATTTTTTAGGTACTAATTATAAAAATAATAGTAATGGCATGGGTTGGTTTAGAAAACTCAATGCTAGTTTGAATAATTATTATAGTATTAATGAATACATTACTCATACTTTAAATATAAACTATCAAAAGGTATTAGGGAATTTTGAATTAGATTCTTCTGAAAGTTCATCTTTAGGTGGAGCTTATGGAGTAAGAGCTTATGATAATGGAGAAGGAGATGGAGATAATACCATAGTAGCTAACTTTGGTATAAGAATAAATATACCAAATACTAATTTTTATTTTACTCCCTTTTATGATGTAGGTTATGCTTGGTATGAAAAAGACTCAGGAAGTAGATTAGCAGATGAGCATTTTTTAGATGCTGTAGGCTTACAAATACTTTATAATAAAGCTAATGAGTATTATATAAAGCTTGATGCAGCAAGAGCAGTTCATCAGTATAAATATGATGATGAACATAGAATGAAATTGTATTTAAGTGGAGGGGTGTATTTTTAACTACCGCTTAGAAAATACACTCTAGTAGCTAAATCTTTAAAAGCTTTAGAGTGGATTAGACCTTGACAAGCTTTAGATTTTGAAGTGCTTGCAAATTCACTTTGACTAAAAGCATTTAAAGCCTCATCTAATTGAGTTTTTATGCTTTGATTTTTAGGATCTTTCAAAGCTTGATTTTTTAAATCTGCTATATTTTGGGCTTTGCTTTTTTGAGCATTATCTACCATAAGTGCTAAAAGCAAAACACTTTCTTTATCTACAAAAAGCACTTTAAAACATTGCTCATCATTTCCTACACTAAAATCAAGTTCTTTGGTGGAATTTTGCAAATTTGATAAGTCTTCATTTTTTATATTTGTTACATTGCTCATTAAAGCTATATTTGAAAGACTTTCATTTTTTAATATATAAGCACTTATATCATTAATAAAAATTTTTAAATTTCCCAAAGCTTGAACTACACTTGCCTCATCTTTACTTGTGCTAAATTTTGGCAGAGCAACCGCAGCTAAAACTCCAAGTATAATTACTACAAACACAAGCTCTATAATAGTAAAAGCTTTTTTCATAATATGCCTTGTAAGTTTTTTACCTTAGGCTTTATAAGATCATCTTCTATATTTACAAATTCTTTACGCTCATAAGCCTCACAAGCTGCCCTTGCTATCATCAAAGCATTATCCGAACAATACTCAAGCGGAGCTAGCAAAAGCTCACATTGATAACTTTGACATAAATGCTCTATTTGACTTCTTAAGCTTAAATTTGCACTAGCTCCGCCTACTATACCAAAGCGTTTAAATTTATACTCTTTAAAAATTTTTTCTAACTTGTTTAAAATATGAGCTATGGCTGCTTTTTGAAATGCAAAGGCAATTTTACTTTTACGCTCCAAACTTAATTCTTCTTTTAAAATTTCCAAACGCACTTGGTTTTTAAGTCCTGAAAAACTATAAGCTAAATCTTTAGAATGAAGCAAGGGTATGCTAAATTCTAAATCATTTTCTTTTACATTTTTAGCTAAATTTTCTATGATAGCTCCACCAGGATAGCCAAGATCCATCATTTTTGCTACTTTATCAAAGCTTTCTCCAAAACTATCATCGGTTGTTCTTGCTAATTCTGTGATTTTACCTTGCTCATTAATAAAAAGCACCATAGTATGCCCACCACTTACAAGCAATACACCCATATCAAAATTAGCTTTTTTATCTAAAAACATAGAATAAATATGCCCTTTTAGATGATTAATCGCAATGAGCGGTAAATTTAAACTAATAGCAAGCATTTTAGCCATAGCTACTCCACCTATCAAACTCACACTAAGGCCAGGTTCATTTGTAACTGCTATGGCGCAAAGTTTATCAAAGTATTTTTGGCATCTTTTTAAAATCTTAGGTAAAGCTTCACTATGTAATCTTGCGGCAAGCTCGGGCACCACCCCTCCATAAGCACTATGGGCATTTTCTTGAGAAATTTTTGTATGAAAGATACACTCAAAGCTATTTTTATTAATGATAGCAATAGAACTATCATCACAAGAGCTTTCTATGGCAAGAATCAAATCTCTCATTGAAATTCCACTAAAATCATACCGATAAATTTGTCTTTTTGTTCTGCTTTTTCTATGGCTTTTGCAGGTATATTTGCTTTTTTAATTTCTTTAAAATTAGTCTTTCTTTCTAAAACTTGATCGGCTAAATTTGCATTCTTTAGCTCATAAAATTCTACTCTGTAAATTTTTCTTTTTTTATCCAAAGAATAACGGCTTTGCATTTGGTTTTTGCTTATAACAATATCACTTTCATCAACACCCCTATCAAAACCTATAACATTAACTCTTACACCTGCTATAGAAGGTATTTTAAAATTATCTTTTACCATAATTTTTTGAGCAAAATTTGTTTGTATATTTTTTCCATCTACTATCACTTCAACACTATCTAGAGCATTTGAAAAATCAAAATATTCAGGATACAATCTTGTTTGCAAGCGATTGCCATAATTGATTGAATATGAGTTAGCATTGGAAATTACTGCAGTAATCTCATTACTTGCTTCATAATTTAAAGCTTGATTAATAGGAAAAGGTAAAAAATTTATAGCACTAGCAGGTTTATCAAGATAAAGTAAAATTTTATCATTAAAAAGTTTTACCTCTAAAGGCTTTTCAATAGCTCTATAAACTCCATTTGGAGTTAAATCAAAAGTTCTTTGAAATTCTATATTTGCCTTTTTTAGATAATACTCCACTGCCAAAAGATGATAATATACTCTTAAATGCGTTGGTAAATTTTTGCTCGCTTCATTAGCAAAAGCTGCTTTGTGATTTGACACCACAAAATAAGTTAAAGCCTTTAGCATATCTTTATCATTGCTTTCTTGGGTTTTGGTGTTTTTTAAATGATATTGATGTTCTTCTTTAACCAAAGCTTTATTGATATTTTCCACTGCTTCTTTAGCAATATTTTCCAAATCTGCATATTTAGTAGAATTTACCTCACTTTGATCAATAATACTAGTATTGCCCCAGCGATTTGGATTTTTATCTTTGCTTTCATATTGAGGTCTATAAAATCCACTTCCATCGTGCAAATTTATAACCATATTCACCTCAGGTTCCAAAATAAGCTTTTTTATGCGCTCTATAGTGTGAAAATCAGGATCGTTTTCATCTATATGGGCAAATTTTCTATTTAAATCTCCAAAATTTCCTCTATTTCTAGCAATAATACTTTCAAAAGCTAAATTTGGTGCGACAATAATTTTACCTTTAGTGATATTATAATCACTCAAAAGCAAACTAGCAGCATGAAACCCACCTGGCTCGTCTCCTTGTATACCTCCAAGGATTAAAACCGTATTATTATCATCTAAACTTTTTCCATTTTCTTTAACGCTAAACTCTAAAGCAAAAACCACATTTATAAAAATCAAAATACTTAAAAAATATCTCACTTCATTTCCTTATCTAAATAAAGCCTAACTTGCTTATCATACTCAAAAACATCTTCAATTTGGTTAATCTTTGGTACACCAAAATAATCCAATGCTTTAAAAATACCCTTGGCTATGTCTAAAAACTGCGCTTTTTGGGCTAAAAATTGATACACCATATATTCATTTGCACTATTTATAATCACACCCAAGTCAGGCTTTTTCAAAAGCTCATCTTTAAGTGAAAATATAGGATATTTTTTTAAACTAATTTTTTCAAATTTTAAACTTGGCATAGCTAACAAATCCAAATTTTCTATAAAGCTTTGATCATGCTCATCTAAAATCGCTTGAGCTATAGACAAACGCATATTTGCATGAGAAAAATATGCACTCATACCACCATCTTTAAATTCACATAAAGCATGCACTAAAGACTTTCTTTCTATCAAAGCATCTATTTGTTTAATACCATAAAGATGATAAGCTTCGATGATTTCAAAAAGTTTATTACACATGCTAGCACTATCTATGGTGATCTTAGCTCCCATGCTCCAGTTAGGATGCTTAAGAGCTTCTTTTACACTGACATTTTTTAAATCTTTGATTTTATAATTATAAAAGGCCCCGCCACTTGCCGTGATAAAAAGCTTTTTAATATCTTTTCTTTTATCTATCAAGCACTTTAGTGCTGCATGTTCGCTATCTATGGCTTTAATCTTAGAAGTGTCAAAAAATTTCCCTGCTACTACTAAGCTTTCTTTGTTTGCCAAGGCTAAAATTTTACCAAGCTTTTGCACCATAAGACTTGAACTTAAGCCTGCAAAACCTACTATAGCATTTACCACTAAAGAACTTTTGCACTCAGCTATCATCGCTTTTAAACCCTCTTGACCACAAAAAATCCTATCATGATCAACTAAGGTTTTATCTTTTTCATCTTGTATACATACAAATTCAGGCTTAAAAAGAGCTATTTGCTCATTTAAAAGCTTGATATTTTTACCGCAAGATAAGGCTTCTATGTTTATGTTTTTTTCTTTAGCAATAAAAAGAGTATTAACTCCTATACTTCCCGTGCTTCCAAGTACGATCATACTAAAGTTGCCATTGCAAATGCTGCAATGATAACAGCATCAATTCTATCTAAAACTCCCCCATGCCCTGGGATTAAATTACCGCTATCTTTAATACCTGCTTGTCTTTTAAAATAACTCTCAAGTAAATCCCCTATCACAGCAAAAATAGCTACGATTAAAGATATATAAATACTTTTTACCAAGCTAAATTCAAAAGAGCCCATGATGGTTCCTAAAATCCCCGCACAAACAATGCCACCTACAACACCTTCTAAAGTTTTATTTGGACTTGTTGGAGAAAAAGCTCTCTCGCCAATTAGTTTTCCTATAAAATACGCCCCACTATCGCAAGCAACGACAATCACTATAAGCCAAAATAATACAAACATACCCTCATAACTTAATACTTGATAAAGCATTAAAATAGGTAAAGTAGGATATATATAAGGCATAAGTTCATTTAAATTTTCACTTTTTTTATAAACTAAATATCCTAAAATCAAAATCAAAGCCAAAAGGCCTATAAAGAAAGGTTTATCTAAAAATGCTCCTATTGCAAAAACACACAAAGCTACAAAAACACTTGCATGTTTGCTTTTAAACATAGCTTTTGCTTCATTAAATGCCAAAAACAATAAAACACCAAAAATCACAAAATTAATCAAAAAATTATCCACTAAAGCAACAACAGCTATCACAGCTATCATCACAATAGCACTAAGAATTCTTGTCTTTGAAAACATTTTTATCCTTTCTATATACTTAAATCAAGCAAATGAGAACTTTTTTTAACTACTTCTTGTCCCTCTTGTTCATCTTCATCTTCTTGCTCTTGTTCTTGATGATGTTTAGAATGCTTTTTTTCTTCCTCTTGCCTTTCTTTTACCTCATCGCTTACTTCATGAGTTTGATTAACTTTTTCAAGTTTTTCAACCGCCTTTTCTTTTGCTTGAAATTCACTCATATTTACCAAAGTTGCAAAAGAATCTTTTGCCAATTCATTACTAGCTTGTGCTGAATGTACTGGTGCATTTTGGTTAGCAAAATGAATACCACCTATGGGACTTATAGGCATACTTACTCCTTTAAAACGCTTAAAGTCTTATAATTTGTATAATTTACAAAAGCCTTTTCTTTTATTTTTACAAAATTCTTACTAGTATAATCGACCAAATAAACTCCAGAACTTAGCTTGGAAAATTCCACACAAAGCTTTGCTGCAAATTCTAGCACTAATTGACTTATTTTTAATTTATTTGAAGTAATGATCACATGAGCACTAGGATAATCTTTCACATGCAGCCAAATATCATCTTTTTTAGCTATTTTTAATAAATATTCATTAGCTTTTTCATTGCGTCCTACGCTGATTTTAAACTCATCAAAATAAAAGCTACTAACCCCTGCATTTAGTTCCTCTTTTTTTGTTTTTTTAGTTTTTTTAGGCATTAAAACTTCTAATTCTCTCAAAGAGGTGCTTTTAGCAATTAAGTCTTTTAAATTTATTAGAAAATCAAGTTTTTCACTTAAAATTTCTCTTTCTATATTGATATTTTTAGCCTTTTGTTTTAGCTTTTTAGCCATTTTATAAAATTCATTCGCACTATTTTTAGGTGTATCTTCGAGTTTAAAGGCAAGCTCATTTGCATTAAAATCTTGCAAAATAAATTCTCTTTGATAATCTTTTAAAGAATTTAAATTAGCAAATAAAACATCTGCTTTTTGGCTTAATTCTTGAGCTTTTTTTAATAAATCGCTTTCTTGCTCTAAATTTTCTATACTCTCTTTAAGAGTAAAGATTTTTTTATCTATATTTAAAAGTTTATTTTCTTTTATATCTTTTAAGCGATCTTGCTGTAACTTTTTAGCACTTTCTTTAAAATACACATTAAAATCATCAATCTTTACAAATTCTTCTTTTATCTCATAAGCTTTTAAAGCTTGGAGTTTTTCGCCTATTTTTACAACGCGGTAGCTTTTATCTATATGACGCAAAGCTTCTATGATAATATCATCAGTGTCTGTGATGATTACATTAGTGTTTTTTCCTGTAAATTCAAAATAAATCTTAGCCCCATAAGCTTTGTAAGATTTTTCTGATAAAACTTCAAAAGATAAAATTCTATTATTTTCTAATACTTCTAAATTTAAAATCTTTGCGTTAGAGAAGTATTTTTTTAGCATAAAATCAAAAGGTGCATTATAGACTTTTGCTTGGAGTTTATCTTGGTAAATTCCACTTTTTCCACGCGTTAAGTCTAGTATAAAAGCTTGATGATCTAAGCTAAGCTCTAAGATATTATCATCAAGGCGTTTGAGATAATTTAGTCTTTGAAATTGTTTAAAATAATCTTTTATTTGTATTAAATCTGTATATTTCATAAATGTATTATAAAATATTTTGATGAATTTATGAGGTTTTTTATGAGTGAAAAAATTCCCTATCCTTGTGTGATTTTATGCGGAGGAAAATCTTCGCGTATGGGAGAAGATAAAAGCTTATTACAAGTAGATAATAAAAACTTAACTCTTTATCAATATGAAAAAATGTCAAGGATTTTTAATCAAGTTTTTATTAGCAGCAAAAAAGATAAATTTCATCAAAAAAACTTAGCACTTATTTTAGATGAGGATTTAAACAACTACTCTCCACTCATTGCCTTAAATTCCATACTTAAACATTTTAAAAATACCTATGTATTTATCCTTAGCGTGGATACTCCAAACATAAACAAAGAAAGTTTTTACAAGCTTTTTGATCATCTAAAATCACAAAATATACTCTTAGCAAGCACAAAAAAACACAAGCATTATTTATGTGGATTTTACCATAGTAGGAATTTTGAAAAAACTTTGCAATTTTTACAAGAAAACAATCACAAATTAGCCCTTTTTTGTGATACAATGAAAGCAGAATTTATAGAATTTGAAGATGATAATGAGTTTATAAATTTAAATTATTTTAAAGAATATAAAAAGTGGCTTCATGAAAAAGACAATTCTACCCATAGTATGTGCTTTTAGTGCTTTAGCAAATGAGGATTTATTCAATCAAGCCTTAGAATATGAAAATCAAGGTAAGTACAAAAAAGCTATGCAAATTTATAAAAGCTTAGCTTTAAAAGAAAAACAAAAAGAAGCAAGTTTAGAAAAGTCTTTTAATTTTGAGCAAAATACATCCAAAGAGAAAAAATTAGATGATATTAATCCAAAAAATGAAGCTTTAGCAAACTACCTTGGCACAGAAAAATCATACAATCCTTTTGGTATTAGCACGCATAATCTTAGCTATTTTATGCCTGTTTCTTATAGTTTTAGCAAGAGAGATTATAAAAGCACTGAAACTAAATTTCAAGTAAGCCTTAAAAAAACTCTTTTTGAAAATCTTTTGGGTTTAAATGAAAGTTATAACATAGGCTATACGCAAATTTCATGGTGGCAACTTTATAAACATTCTGCTCCTTTTAGAGAAACAAACTATTTACCTGAATTTTTTATCAACTTTCCTATAAGCGGACATGGTGCTTTTGAGAATTTAAAAGATGTACGCATAGGCTTATTACATGAATCTAACGGACAAAATGATCCAAAATCAAGATCATGGAATAGAATTTATCTAAGCAATGCATGGTTTTTTGGCGATTTTATGTTCATACCTAGAGTTTGGCTAAGAATTCCTGAAAAAAGTTCAGAAGATGATAATCCTGACATAGAAAAATATTTAGGTAATTTTGATATTAATCTTGCTTATACCCAAGATGATTATTTTATCAATATATTGTGGCGTAATAATTTAAATTTTGCTAATAACCGCGGTGCAGTAGAAATAAGTGGAGCTTATAAAATTTCTAACAATGGCTTATATATTTACACTCAGTATTTTAACGGATATGGTGAGAGTCTTATTGAGTATAATAAATCTTCAAGCAGACTTTCAAGTGGAATATTGTTAATGTATTAAAATGGAAAAATTTTGCTTTATTAAGTTTATCATTAATAATGAAAAGTCTTTTAAAAGATTGTGCGATTTGTTTAATTATATCAAAATCTTAAAAGATGAGAATTTACAAATAGAAGATTTATACACAGATAAAAGTATATATAATTTTTACAGCAAAAAAGAATTAGAATATTTCTCAAGCAAAGATTGTTGGGAGTTTGATGATATTTTTGACTGCATAGGAAATGGAGAATACTATTTTCACTCCATAGAAAAAATAGAGGAAAATATCGCCAAATTGTATTTTTACCCCATTTCTTTTCCTTATGGTGGAGTTGAACCTATAATCGAGTTTATAAAATCATTTCAAATGAAAATTCTTACAATTGATTGTGGTTATATGGAAGAATTTGAATATTAAAAGCCTTTTTAGACTTTTAATATTTTAAATTAAGAAAAATGCTATAACACTACCCAAGATAAGCAAAGAGCCGTTAAAGCATAAAAAGGTTGGTATACAAGTATCTTTTATATGATCACCTTGCTTATCTGCATTAAGCCCTACACTCACTCCCAAAGTCGTTTCACTAGCAGGTGATCCTGCATCGCCCAAAGCTCCAGCAACACCGATGATAAAAATAATTGCAGCAGGTGAAAAACCAAGTTCTATACATATAGGACAAAATAAGGCGGCGATGATAGGAATAGTACCAAAAGAACTACCTATACCTATAGTGATTAAAAGACCTATAGCTAGCATAATAAAAATAGCTAAAAAGTGACTTTGCTCCATAAAAGGCACGCTTGTTTTTACAAGCTCAGCTATACCTCCACTTTGTTTTAAAACCTCTCCATATCCTGAAGCAACAAGCATTACAAAAGCTATATAACCCATGATTTTAAGCCCATCATCAAAAACTAAATTAACTTTGTTATACTCTACTCCACCCAAAATTACCATCAAAACAAAACCTAAAAGCCCTGATAAAGGTAAATTGTGCGTCAAAATTTGCAAAATCAAAGTCAATCCAAGACCAGCTAAAACACCCCATTCTTTTTTACTCATTTTTAGATTTTCAAAATCCATTTTGGCAATTTGTTCTTCTTGATATTCTCTTGGCTTAGCATAAAATACAAATACAGCCAAAAATAAACCAACTAACATACAAATAGCCGCAAAAGCCATAGTTTGAGAAACTTCTCCTAGGCTAATTTGCACCCCATTTGAATTTAAATTATCCACAAGCAAAGTTTGAAAAATAAGTCCAAAACCTAAAGGCACAACCATATAAGGTGTGGTAAGTCCAAAAGTTAATGCACAAGCTATGGCTCTACGATCTATTTTTAATTTATTAAAAAGTTTCAACAAAGGTGGAATTAATAAAGGCACAAAAGCTACATGGATAGGGATTAAATTTTGCGAAAAACAAGCAATAAGTGCCAAAGAAAGTATAAGTAAGTATTTTTTATGTGAAATATAATGCGAAACTATTTTAATCAAATATGCTGTTAGATTAGTTTTTGATATAGCAGCGGCCACCGCTCCAAGCAAAATATAACTTAGTGCTGTTTGCAAATTCCCTTGCATACCATCAATTAAAACTTTCATAGAATCCATCATAGCTTGTGGAAGTTGGGTAAAAAAATCCACCAAACTTAAATGCTCCATATGCATAAATTTAGACCAAATACCTACAAAAAGCCCAGAAAGCAAAACACTAAGTAAAACATTAAACCTAAAAAAACACAAAAGCGTCATTAACAAAACGCCTATAAATACTGGATTAGTTAAAAGCATTACATTCCTTAAATCAAAATAATTGCACATTTTAAATAATTTTCTTTAAAATACTATTTAAGTTTAAAAAATTTAAGCAAAAATTGCAAAATAAAAGCATAAAATGATAGTTTTTACTTTAAAAAAGGATACAAATGAGAAGTGACGCAATCAAAAAAGGACACTTAAAAGCACCAAATCGCTCTTTACTTAGAGCATGTGGCTTAAATGATGAAGATTTTAATAAGCCTTTTATAGGTGTAGCAAATAGCTATATAGATATCATCCCGGGACATTTTTTCTTAAATGAATATGCAAAAATCATTAAAGATGAAATCCGAAAAAATGGCTGTATTCCTTTTGAATTTAACACCATAGGTGTTGATGATGGTATAGCTATGGGGCATGATGGTATGCTTTATTCTTTACCAAGTCGTGAAATCATCGCAAACTCTATTGAAACAGTGATGAATGCACACCAACTTGATGCACTAATTTGTATCCCAAATTGTGACAAAATTACTCCAGGTATGCTCATGGGGGCTTTAAGAGTTAATGTGCCGACTATTTTCGTTAGTGGTGGACCTATGAAAGCAGGAGTAAATAAACATGGAGAAAAAATCAGTCTAAGTTCTGTTTTTGAAGCAGTGGGAGCTTATGAGGCTAAAAAAATCGATGAAGAGGATTTAAAAGATATAGAATGCAAAGCTTGTCCTAGCGGTGGATCTTGCTCGGGTATGTTTACTGCAAATTCTATGAATACTTTATGCGAGGCTATGGGTATAGCACTAGAAGGAAATGGAACTATTTTAGCACTTAGCAAAGAAAGAGAAGAGCTTTTAAGAAAGGCTGCGCGTAGAATTTGCGAGATTGCCTTAGATGAGCGTTTTAAAATTCGCAATATCATTACTAAAAAGTCCATTAATAATGCTTTAGTTGTTGATATGGCTATGGGTGGAAGCTCAAATACTATCTTACATATGCTTGCCATTGCTTATGAAGCAGGTGTAAATTTGGATATAAAAGAACTCAATCACATCAGTGCTAATGTGGCCCATATAGCCAAAATCGCTCCATCTTTAAATACTGTTTATATGGAAGATATACACAAAGCAGGTGGAGTAAGTGCGGTAATAGCTGAAATAGCTAAAAAACCAGGCCATATTTTAGAACTTGACACTCTAGATATTAGTGGAAAAACTTTAAAAGATCGCATTGAGAATGCTGATATTAAAGATGAAAACATTATAAAAAAAATAGACAATGCCTATTCAAATGTAGGTGGGCTTGCTATACTTTTTGGGAATTTAGCTGAGCAAGGCTGTGTGATAAAAACTGCAGGTATTATGGGCGAGCGTAAATTCAAAGGAAAAGCAGTTTGTTTTAACTCTCAAGAAGAAGCCATTAAAGGCATTATAAAAGGTAAAGTTAAAGAAGGCGATGTGTGCGTGATACGCTATGAAGGACCAAAAGGCGGACCTGGCATGCAAGAAATGCTTAGTCCGACTTCATTACTCACAGGCATGGGGCTTGGTGCTAAAGTTGCACTTATAACAGATGGTCGTTTTAGCGGAGCTACAAGAGGACTTAGCATAGGCCATATTTCTCCTGAGGCTGCAGAAGGTGGTCTTATAGCGCTTTTAAAAGATGGCGATGAGATAGAAATTGATGTAGATACTTACAGCATTAATGCAAATTTAGCCCAAGATGAAATTGCTAAACGCAAAGCAAATTTTAAAATGCCTTATAAGCAAATAAATTCAAGATGGCTTAAAATGTATCAAAAGCTTGTTAGTAATGCTAGCAAAGGCGGGATTTTAGACTTAGAATAATTTTCTTAATTTCTTAAAGAAATTAAGAAATATCTTTTTAAATGTAAAACAAAATATGAAAAATTATGTTAAAGTGGCCGGGAGAAAGGGATTCGAACCCCTGGAGGTGTGACCCTCAACGGTTTTCAAGACCGCCGCTTTCGACCACTCAGCCATCTCCCGTAAAAGAATAAAAATATCAAGTATTAACATCGCATTGGAGGCGACATCCGGATTCGAACCGGAGATCAAGGCTTTGCAGGCCCATGCCTTACCGCTTGGCTATGTCGCCTTGAGTTACCAAAAAGTGGTGCCCGAGGCCGGACTTGAACCGGCACGGAAGAAAAATTCCGAGGGATTTTAAGTCCCTTGTGTCTACCAATTCCACCACCCGGGCGGGTGATAATGGAGCGGGAAACGAGATTCGAACTCGCGACCCCAACCTTGGCAAGGTTGTGCTCTACCCCTGAGCTATTCCCGCATTAAAGTTGAAATTATACTTATTAAAACTTAAATGCACATAAAAAATATAAAAACTACATATGTTTTCAAAAAGATAAAAAATTTTTATTTTTTTCTAATTATTTTATAAGTAAAATACCCGGCCAAAAAATAACTAAAAAGGAACAAGTATGTTTAAATTTAACAGTTTATCTAATAAATTGACAACAATAGCCTGTTTTTTAATAGCTATTATACTAATAGTTGTTAATATGATTAGCTATTATCAATCTAAAGAAAGCACTAGTTATTATCTAGAAGAAATTCAGAAAAAAACTATGTTTGATGTTAATTCAGCATACAATATATATTCTGGAGCAAAAAGAGATGCCATTGCTTCTATTGTTAAATTTGTAGAAAAAAATCCAAGGGTTAATTCTGGCGAACTATTTGATATATTAGAAACAGTAAAAGAAGCAGCTGGCTTTAATGTAGTATATATTGGATTTAATGACGATGGAAAATTATATCAATCTAACAGAATTATTAGAAGTCCTGAAGAAACCGGATTTGATGCAAGAACAAGATCATGGTATCAAGAGGCCAAAAGCGTGGGAAAACTTGTAGTATCAGATCCTTATAAAAGCATAGAAGATGACTCTATAACAGTTTCTTATACAGCTCCAATATATTCCAATGGAAAACTTTTGGCAGTAGTTGGAGGTGACTATAATTTACATACTTTTGCAAAAGATGTATTAATAATGGGTCGC